>JBQGFI010000017.1:0-7076 GCA_052040065.1 Marmoricola sp. | reverse complement strand
CTCGACGGCCTCGCCGCCGCCGGTGGTGAAGAAGACCCGGTTGAGGTCACCGGGGGCGTACTCCGCGAGCCGCGCCGCGAGGTCGATCGCGGTCGGGTGGGCGTAGGACCACAGCGGGAAGAACGCCAGCTCGGCGGCCTGCTTGGCCGCGGCCTCGGCGAGCTCGGTGCGCCCGTGTCCCGCCTGGACGACGAAGAGGCCGGCGAGCGCGTCGAGGTACTTGTTGCCGGCCTCGTCCCAGATGTAGGGGCCCTCGCCGCGGACGATCGTCTGCACGGGGTGCGCGTCGTAGGTCGAGTGGCGCGTGAAGTGCATCCACAGGTGGTCCTTCGCCGCCCGCTGGCGCGCCTGGTCGGACTGGTGCTCGCTCATGCGCTCAGTGTGCCGGTCCTCCAGGGCGCTCGCAAACGATTCCCGGCCGAGTCGCGACGAGTTCCACTGGATCCGTGATCATCGGGGGCTCCGACCTACCGAATCCGTTGCGCTCTCACTATTCTCGGCGCCATGGCTGAGACCCACTTCCGCAACGTGATCGGTGGCGAGGCGGTCGACGCCGCCTCGGGCGAGACCTACGACGTGCTCGATCCCACCACCGGCGAGGTCTACGCGACCGCGCCCATGTCGGGCCGCGAGGACCTCGACCGCGCGTACGCCGCCGCGGACGCGGCCTTCGCCGACTGGGGACGGCGTACGCCGCGCGACCGTGCCAAGGCGCTGCTCGACATCGCGGGGGCGATCGACGACCACGTCGAGGAGATCAACGCGGTCGAGTGCCGCGACACCGGCAAGCCGCTCGGCATCACGATGTCGGAGGAGATGCCCTACGCCTCCGACCACTTCCGCTTCTTCGCCGGGGCCTCCCGGCTGCTCGAGGGCCGCTCCGCCGGTGAGTACATGGACGACCACACCTCCTACGTGCGGCGCGAGCCCATCGGCGTCGTGGGTCAGGTGACGCCGTGGAACTACCCGCTGATGATGATGATCTGGAAGGTCGCGCCCGCCCTGGCGGCGGGCAACACGGTGGTGCTCAAGCCCAGCGACACCACGCCGGCGTCGACGACCTACTTCGCCCGGCTGTGCCAGGAGTTCCTGCCACCGGGCGTCTTCAACGTGGTCTGCGGCGACCGGGAGACCGGCCGGGCGCTGGTCGAGCACCCGACCCCGCAGATGGTCGCCATCACCGGGTCCGTGCGGGCCGGCATGGAGGTCGCCCGCTCGGCGGCGGCCGACCTGAAGAAGGTGCACCTCGAGCTGGGCGGCAAGGCCCCGGTGGTCGTCTTCGACGACGCCGACGTGGAGAAGGCGGCGCAGGGCATCGCCGAGGCCGGCTACTTCAACGCCGGCCAGGACTGCACCGCGGCCACGCGGGTGCTCGCGGGCGCCGGGGTGCACGACGACTTCGTCGCCGCCCTCACCGAGGCGGCCCGTGCGACCCGCACCGGGATGCCCGACGACGAGGACGTGCTCTACGGACCGCTCAACAACAGCAACCAGCTCGCCCACGTCTCCGGCATGGTCGACCGGCTGCCCGACCACGCGCGCGTCGAGACCGGGGGTGCGAGGCAGGGGGAGCGGGGCTACTTCTACGAGCCCACCGTGCTCTCGGGCCTGCAGCAGCAGGACGAGCAGGTCCAGACCGAGATCTTCGGCCCGGTGATCACGGTGCAGCGCTTCACCGACGAGGCCGAGGCGCTGCGCCTGGCCAACGGTGTCCGCTACGCCCTGGCCTCGAGCGTCTGGACCCGGGACCACGGCACGGCCATGCGGATGGCGCGCTCGCTCGACTTCGGCTGCGTCTGGATCAACACCCACATCCCCTTCCTCTCCGAGATGCCCCACGGCGGCTTCAAGCACTCCGGCTACGGCAAGGACCTCTCCATGTACGGACTCGAGGACTACACCCGGCTCAAGCACGTGATGCACTACATCGGGGCGGAGGAGGCGTGATGAGGATCCTGCTGGTGGGTGCCGGCGGCGTGGGCTCCGCCTTCACCGCGATCGCGGCGCGACGCGACTTCTTCGAGCACTGCGTGGTGGCCGACTACGACCTCGCCCGGGCCGAGCGCGCGGTCGCGGCCGTCGGCGACGAGCGCTTCGTCGCGGCGCAGGTCGACGCGTCCAGCGCCGGGGCCGTCGAGGCCCTGGTGCGCGAGCACGGCGCGACGCACGTGATGAACGCCGTCGACCCCGTGTTCAACATGAGCATCTTCGACGGCGCCTTCGCCGCGGGCGCCGACTACGTCGACATGGCCATGAGCCTGTCGCACCCGCACCCGGAGCGGCCCTACGAGGAGTGCGGCATCAAGCTCGGCGACGAGCAGTTCGCCGTGGCCGACGCCTGGGAGCGCGAGGGGCGCCTCGCGCTGGTCGGTGTCGGGGTGGAGCCGGGCCTCTCCGACGTCTTCGCGCGCTACGCCGCGGACCACCTCTTCTCCGAGATCGACGAGCTCGGCACCCGTGACGGCGCCAACCTCGTGGTCACCGACGACGACGGCAACGAGATCTTCGCGCCGTCCTTCTCGATGTGGACCACGATCGAGGAGTGCCTCAACCCCCCGGTGATCTGGGAGGAGGGGCGCGGCTGGTTCACCACGCCGCCCTTCTCCGAGCCCGAGGTCTTCGACTTCCCCGAGGGCATCGGCCCGGTCGAGTGCGTCAACGTCGAGCACGAGGAGGTGCTGCTGATGCCGCGCTGGGTCGACGCCAAGCGCGTGACCTTCAAGTACGGCCTCGGCGACGAGTTCATCACCATCCTCAAGGTGCTCCACACCCTCGGCCTCGACCGCACCGAGAAGGTCCGGGTCAAGGGCGTGGACGTCTCCCCGCGCGACGTCGTCGCCGCGGTCCTGCCCGACCCGGCGAGCGTCGGGCCACGCATGACCGGCAAGACCTGCGCCGGGCTCCACGTCACGGGCCGGGGCAAGGACGGCGAGCCGAGGTCGACGTACCTCTACCACGTGGTCGACAACGCCTGGTCGATGCAGGAGTACGGCCACCAGTGCGTGGTCTGGCAGACCGCGGTCAACCCGGTCGTCGCGCTCGAGCTGCTCGCGCGGGGCGAGTGGTCGGGCACGGGCGTGCTCGGCCCGGAGGCCTTCGACGCCGTCCCCTTCCTCGACCTGCTCACCGAGTACGGCAGCCCCTGGGGTCAGCGGGAGCAGTAGCCGGCGAGCGGCGGGGGTGCCTCAGGCGGCCAGGACCTGCTTGGCGCCCTGGGGGGCCTTGCTGCCGGTGAGGAGGGCCTGCGGGGCGCCGCACCAGCAGGTGAAGTGCATCTCGATGCCGTGGTCGGTGTTGACCAGCTCGTGGATCTGGCTGGTGCTCATGAGCTGGCGGCGCTCGCAGGCGGTGCAGGTGTGGACGAACATCGGGGAACCTCCCTGGCTCTCTCTCGGTCGACGGGCTGTCGACCTCCAGTCTGCCGCTCCGGGACCGATAGCGGTAACCTTCTCTTCCTGCACGAAGCAAAGGATCTGCCTATAGGGCCAGGTCACCCCCGTCGATGCGCCAGGAGGCTGTGACCGTGCTCACCCTGCACCAGCTGCGCTGCTTCCTCGCGGCGTACGAGGAGGGCTCGCTGACGGCGGCGGCCGACCGGCTCGGCTACGCCCAGCCGTCGGTCTCCGAGCAGATCCGCAACCTCGAGAGCAGCCTCGGCGCCCCCCTCTTCCGCCGGGTCGGACGGGGCGTGGTGGCGACCACGGTCGCCGACGAGTTCCGCCCCCACGCGGAGCGCACGCTCGCTGCGGCCGAGGAGGCACGGGCCGCCGTGGCCAGCCAGGTGAGGCTGGAGACGGGCACGATCCGCTTCGGGATGTTCGGCATCGCCCGGCTCTACGCGGGCGCCGACCTGGTCGCCGACGTGCTCGCCCGCTACCCCGGGGTCCGCGTCGAGCTGATCGGCACCAACAGCACCGAGGTGCAGGAGGAGCTGCGGCGGGGCCGGCTCGAAGCCGCCATGATCGCGGTGCCGCAGCTGGAGAGCGAGGGCTTCACCGTCATCCCGGTCGCGCGCGACGAGCTCGTCTACGTCAGCCGCGACCCCGCGCGGCTGGCGACGGCGGTGACCCCGCACCGGCTGTCGCTCGCGACCCTGGTGATGCCGGAGACGACCTTCCGCCAGGTCGACTCGGTGCGGATCCTGCTGCGCCAGATGCTCCACGAGACCGGGCGCAACCCGCAGACCCGCATCGAGGTCGAGGACGTCGAGACCGCGGTCGAGCTCGCCGGCATGGGGCTGGCCGACACGGTCATCACCAAGGGGGCCGCGGAGCAGCTGCTGCCCCGGCTCGCCCCCGAGGCGGGCTGGGTCTCGCTGCGCCCCCGGCAGTACGACACGCTCGCGATCGTGCACCGGCGCGACGCGATCCTCTCGCCGGCGGCGCGACTGATGATCGAGCTCGCCACGGCACGGATCCAGGCGATCGCCGAGCCGATCAACCCCCGCTAGGGACCGAGCGACTCAGCCCACGAAGAGGCAGAACGGGTGGCCGGCCGGGTCGGCCAGCACGTAGAGCGGCTCGTCGGGGTCCTCGCGCCGGTCGAGCAGCAGCGTCGCACCGAGCTCCTCGGCCACGCCCCGGTGGCGCTCCAGCGCCGCCACGTCGGGCACGACCATGTCGAGGTGCAGCTGCATGGGCACGTCGTGGCTCGGCCAGGTCGTGGGGGTCAGCCGCTCGACCTGCTGGAAGGCCAGTGCCGAGCCGCCGTCGGGGCGGCGCAGCACCAGCCACTCCTTCTCCGGGGCGCCGTCGGTGGCCGGCTCGTCGCCCGGTCGGTAGACCAGGCCGAGCATCCGGCGGTAGAACTCCGCGTCGCGGCGTACGTCGGTGGTGTCGAGCACGGTCTGCCCGAGCACGGGGTGATCGCTCATGCCCCCCTGACTACCCGAGGGCACCGACAAGGTCGTCGACGGGCCGGCTCAGAGGCTGAGCGCGACCTCCTCGATCACGTCGAGGGCCTCGTCGAGCAGGTGGTCGGGCATCACGAGCGGGGGCAGGAAGCGCAGCACGTTGCCGTAGGTGCCGCAGGTCAGCGTCAGCACGCCGCGCTCGTGGCAGCCCTTGCTGATCGCACCCGCGGTGGCCGCGTCGGGCGTCGTGGTCCCGGGCTCGACGATCTCGACCGCCAGCATCGCGCCCCGCCCGCGGACCTCGCCGATGGCGGGGAACTTCTCGGCCAGCGTCGAGAGCCGGTCGCGCATGGTCTGCTCGATCCGCCGGGCGGCGGCGTTGAGGTCGAGCTGCTCCATGGTGGCGATGGCGCCGAGGGCGGCCGCACAGGCGACCGGGTTGCCGCCGTAGGTGCCGCCCAGGCCGCCGCCGTGGACGGCGTCCATCATCTCGGCGCGCCCGACCACCGCGGCCAGCGGCATGCCGCCCGCGACGCCCTTGGCCACCGTGACCAGGTCGGGCACCACACCCTCGTGCTCGGAGGCGAACCAGGCGCCGGTGCGGCACATGCCCGACTGGATCTCGTCGGCGATGAAGACGATGCCGTGCGCGCGGCACCACTCGGCCAGGGTGGACAGGTAGCCGGGCGCGGGCACGACGAAGCCGCCCTCGCCGAGCACGGGCTCGATCACCAGGCACGCGAGGTTGGCGGCGCCGGCCTGCTTCTCCAGCACGTCGATGGTGCGGGCGGCCGCCTGCTCGCCGGTGATCTCGACCGGCTCGCGGAAGGGGTAGGACATCGGGGCGCGGTAGACGTCGCCGGCGAAGGGGCCGAAGCCGTCCTTGTAGGGCATGTTCTTGGACGTCATCGCCATCGTGAGGTTGGTGCGGCCGTGGTAGGCGTGGTCGACCACGGCGATCCCGGTGCGCCCCGTGGCGTGGCGCGCGATCTTGACGGCGTTCTCGACCGCCTCGGCGCCGGAGTTGAAGAGCGCGGCCTTCTTGGCGTGGTCGCCGGGGGTGAGCTGGGCGAGGCGCTCGCAGACCTCGACGTAGCCCTCGTACGGCGCCACCATGAAGCAGGTGTGGGTGAAGGCCTGGACCTGCTCGGTCACGCGGCTCACCACCTCGGGAGCGCTGTTGCCCACGCTGGTGACGGCGATGCCGCTGGCCAGGTCGATCAGCGAGTTGCCGTCGACGTCGACGAGCACGCCGCCGCCCGCCGCGGTGACGTAGACCGGGAGCACGCTGCCCACGCCGCTGGCGACGGCAGCCAGGCGGCGCTCCTGGAGCTCGCGGGAGCGCGGCCCCGGCACCTCGGTGACGAGTCGGCGCTCCTGCGGGAGGTGCGGACCTCCGGTTTCAGTGGTCATGAGGCTCTCCTGCGACGGGATCGGTCGTGCGTTGCGGCGTACCTCGTCAGTATTCGCCGGGGTGGGGTCCGGGGGCAACCGGGGGTCAGAGCAGCGGGCGCAGCGGCGTCAGGATCGACTCGGTGAAGCGGGCGTAGACGTCGCGCGCCTGCCACTCGTCGAGGGTCAGCTGCAGGGAGTTGGTGAGGTCGGTGCGGAAGATCCGCTCCATCTCCTCGGCGAGCGACTCGTCGAAGAACTCCACGTTGATCTCGTAGTTGCCGGTCATGGACAGGCGGTCGACGTTGGCGGTGCCGATGGTGGTCCAGCTGCCGTCGATGGTCGCGGTCTTGGCGTGCACCATCGCGTCGCGGAAGCGGTGGATCGCGATGCCGGACTCGAGCATCCGGCGGAAGTAGCCGCGGCTGATCCAGTCGGCGACGATGTGGTTGGACTTGGCCGGCAGCAGCAGCCGCACGTCGACCCCGCGCCGTGCCGCCATGGTCATGGCGTCGACGAAGTTCTCGTCGGGGATGAAGTAGGCGTGGGTCATCCAGATGTTCTTCTGCGCCCGGTTGATGGCCTCGAGGTACATCGAGCGGATCGGGAACATCCACAGCCGCGGCACGTTGCGGTGCACCCGGATCCGCGGCTCCCACGACGGCGGGGTCGAGACCAGCATCGGCTGCTCGCTGCGGCGCAGCCGCTTCTCGCGGTGGAGGTTCCAGAAGTCGGCGAAGGCCCGCGTGAGGTCGCCGACGCCCGGGCCGGTGATCCGGCAGTGGGTGTCGCGCCACTCGGTGGCGTAGGCCGAGCCGAGGTTGTAGCCGCC
>JBQGFI010000016.1:0-34560 GCA_052040065.1 Marmoricola sp. | reverse complement strand
TCGACGGCCGCGCGCTCCTGGGCCGCGACGCCGATCGAGCGCTCCAGCCGGTCGAGCGCGACGGCGGCGGTCCGCGCGACCAGCTCGCCGGCGCGGCCCTCGGCGAGCAGCTGCTCGCGGCGTGCGATCGCCTGGGCGCGGGAGTCGCGCTCCTCCTGCGCCGACCGCCGCAGGGCGTCGGCGCGGCCCTGCAGGGCGCGCGCCCGCTCCTCGGCGGTGCGCAGCGCCCGGCGCGACTCCATCTCGGCGGCGCGCGCGGCCCGGGCGACGTCGGCGAGCCGGTCGCGCTCGGAGGTGTCGGGCTCCTCGTCGGGGGCCTGCTCGGCCTGGGCGAGCCGCTCCTCGAGGGCGGCGAGGCCCTCGAGGTCGCGGTCGCGCGCCGCCTCGGCGGCCATGACCGCCTCCGCCAGACGCTCGGCCTCGGCGCGGGCGTTGCGGGCCTGGGAGCCGTGCTGACCCAGCTCCTCGGCGACCGCGGCGAGGGTGGCGTCGGACTCGTGCAGCCTGGCCAGCGCGACGTCGGTGCGCCGCTGGGCCTCCTCGCGCTCGCGCTCGACGGCCGCGAGCTCGAAGCCGAGCCGCTCGAGGTCGTGCACCACCGTCGTGACCTGCTCGGCGGTCTCGTCGACCGCGGCCTGGACCTCCAGCAGGCTCTGCCCGTCGCTGGAGCCGCCCCGCGCGGCGTGCGCGCCGAGCACGTCGCCGTCACGCGTGACGGCGGTGAGGTCGGGGCGCTCGCGCACCAGGGCGCGGGCCGAGGCCAGGTCGTCGACCACGGCGACGCCGTCGAGCAGCACCGCCAGGGCCTCGGTGACCTCCTCGGGCGCCTCGACGACGTCGACGGCGTAGGTCGCGGCCGCGGTCAGCGACCCCACGGGCGCGCGACGCTCGCGGGTGCCGGCGGGGCCGCCCCCGACCAGCAGGACGGCGCCCCCGAGCTCGCGGCTGCGCAGGTGGTCGAGCGCGCGCTCGGCGGACTCCAGGTCACGCACCACCACGGCCTCGGCCATGGTCCCGAGGCCGGCGGCGACCGCGGCCTCGTAGCCCGGACGGACGCTCAGCAGCGCGGCGACCGACCCGAGCAGCCCGCTGACCTCGTCGGTGGCGGCCAGCAGCGAGCCGGCGCCGTCCTTGCGCGAGAGCCCGAGCTCGAGCGCCTCCTTGCGGGCCTCGAGGCCGGTGCGCTCGTGCTCGAGCCGGGAGCGCTCCTCGCTGAGCTTGGCGAAGCGTGCCTCGAGCTCCTCCAGGGCCGACGCGGCCGCCTCGTGCTCGGCGTCGAGCCCCTGCTCGCCGGCGTCGAGCCCGGCGACCCTGCTCTCCAGGGAGGTGAAGGCCTGCTGGGCGCGCTCGGCCCGGGCCAGCGCCTGCTCGCGCGCCTCCCCCAGCCGGCCCAGCTCCTCCTCCGCCGCCGCGGCACGGCTGCGCAACCCGCCCAGCTGGCCGCTGAGCCGCGCCAGGCCCTCGCGCCGGTCGGCGGCGGCGCGCAGCAGGTCGGCCACGCGGCGCTGCTCGGCGTCGGCCGCCGACTCGGCGTCCTGCCGCGTCTGCAGCGCGGTGTCGAGCTGGCCGCGGCGCTGCCCGACCTCGGCCTGCGCGCCCTCCTCCTCGGCCTGCACCCGGGCGGCCTCGGTCTCCAGCTCCTCGGGGTCGCGACCCTGCGGCACGGGCGGGAGCGCGGCGGCGTTGCGCACCCGCTCCGCGGCCAGGCCGGCCGTGCCGAGCAGCCGCTCCCGCAGGCCCGACAGCGCGAACCACGCCTCCTGCGCCTGGGCCAGCGCGGGCAGGTCGGTGCGCAGCGCCTCCTCGAGGCCGGCCTCGCGCTCGCGTGCCTGCGTCAGCTGCTCCTCGAGCTCGGCGCGACGCTGCTGCAGGGCGGACTCGTCGGCCAGCTCCTGCTCCAGCGTGGTGCGGGCCGTGGCCAGGTCGTCGGCGAGCAGCCGGGCCCGCGCGTCGCGCACCTCGGCCTGCACCACCTGCGCCCGGCGCGCCACCTCGGCCTGACGTCCGAGCGGCTTGAGCTGGCGCCGGATCTCGGTGAGCAGGTCGGCCAGGCGGGTCAGGTTGCCGTCGGTCGACTCCAGCTTGCGCAGCGCCTTCTCCTTGCGCTTGCGGTGCTTGAGGACCCCGGCCGCCTCCTCGACGAAGCCGCGGCGGTCCTCCGGCGTCGCGCGCAGGATCGAGTCGAGCTGGCCCTGACCGACGATCACGTGCATCTCGCGGCCGATGCCGGAGTCGCTGAGCAGCTCCTGCACGTCGAGCAGCCGGCAGCCGTGGCCGTTGATGGCGTACTCGGAGCCGCCGTTGCGGAACATCGTGCGGCTGATGGTGACCTCGGCGTACTCGATCGGGAGCGCGCCGTCGGTGTTGTCGATGGTCAGCGAGACCTCCGCGCGACCGAGCGGCGGCCGACCGGCCGTGCCGGCGAAGATGACGTCCTCCATCTTGCCGCCGCGCAGCGACTTGGCGCCCTGCTCGCCCATCACCCAGGCCAGGGCGTCGACGACGTTGGACTTGCCGGAGCCGTTGGGCCCGACGATGCACGTGATGCCCGGCTCCAGCTGGAGGGTCGTGGCGGACGCAAAGGACTTGAAGCCCTTGAGCGTGAGGCTCTTGAGGTACAAGTCAGGCTCCCCTGTTCGTGGCTCGGCGGGGTCGGATCAGCGCACGCCGGGGAAGGAGCGCGCCAGCGACCCTACCCACGGCCACCCCCGATCGTGGGGAGGCGGGGCCGGGCGCGCTCGCGCAGGCGGGAGCCTCGGCGGCCGGGCCGACCCGGTCGCCGCGACCTCAGGAGTGGGCGAGGGAGGTGTCGCGGGCGACGGCCTCGTCGACCGACGCGGAGGCGACCGACGCGAGCGCGTCGTTCTCGTGCTGCAGGCGCAGCACCATGTCCTCCAGGTCGGCGACGCGCTGCCGGAGCAGACGGTTCTCCCCTGCCAGGCGGTGGGAAACTCGAGGGTCGGGACCGGTCGAGTAGCCGAGAAGCGCCTTGGCCATGAACGTCGAGCCTTCCAGTTCGCAGACGGCCTGATCAGGCACGATCCGGCCGTCTCCAAGAGTCTCACGCCCCCTGACGACCGGCAACTCCGTGCGGTGCGGTGGACCTCAGCTGCGCCGGCGCCGCGGCACGGGCTGGCAGACGGGGCAGAAGTACGACGAGCGGTTGGTGAAGGCGACCCGCCGGATCGGGGTGCCGCAGCGGGCGCACGGCCGGCCCTCCTGGCCGTAGGCGTGCAGCGAGCGGTCGAAGTAGCCCGACTCGCCGTTGACGTTGACGTAGAGCGCGTCGAAGGAGGTGCCGCCCTGCTCCAGGGCGGCGAGCATCACCTCGCGACAGCCGGCGAGCAGTGCCGCCACGTCGCGGACGCGGAGCCGGTCGCCGGGGCGCTCCCCGTGCACCTGCGCGCGCCACAGCGCCTCGTCGGCGTAGATGTTGCCGACCCCGGAGACGACCTCCTGGTGGAGCAGCAGCCGCTTGACGCCGCTGCGGCTGCCCCGGACCCGGCGCACGAAGGCCGCGTCGTCGAAGGCGGGGTCGAGCGGGTCGAGCGCGATGTGCGCGATCTCGCCGGGCACGACGCCGCCCCCGGTCGAGACGAGCAGGCCACCGAACATCCGCTGGTCGACGAAGCGCAGCTCGCGGTCGTCGAGCACGAGGCGCACCCGCAGGTGGCGCTCGTCGGGCGCGCCCTGCGGCTGCACCAGCATCTGCCCCGACATGCCGAGGTGGCCGAGCAGGGCGTCACCGCCGTCGGTGGCCAGCCACCAGAACTTGCCGCGCCGTCGGGCGGCCGTGAAGGTGACGCCGGTGAGGCGGTCGGCGAAGTCACCGGCACCGGCGGGGTGGCGGCGCACGGGGCGGGGGTGCAGCACCTCCACGCGGCGTACGACGTGGCCGAGCGCGTGGCGCTCCAGGCCGCGACGGACCACCTCGACCTCGGGCAGCTCGGGCACCGGGCCCGCCTAGGCCTCGCGGGCGGCGGCGTCGGCCGCGACGGCCTCGTCGGAGCTGGTGCTGTCCTCGAGCTCGCGGTGCAGCGTGCGGTAGGCCGACTCCGCGGCCTGCTGCTCGGCCTCCTTCTTGGAGCGCCCCACGCCGTGGCCGTGCATGCGGCCGGCGACCCGCACCTGCGCGGTGAAGGTCTTCATGTGGTCGGGCCCCTCGGCCTCGATGACGTACTCCGGCACGCCGAGCTCGTGCTCGGCGCACAGCTCCTGCAGGCTGGTCTTCCAGTCGAGGCCGGCGCCCAGCGCGGCCGCCGCCTCGAGCATCGGGTCGAAGAGCAGGTGCACCACCCGGGCGCCCTCCTCGAAGCCGCCGGAGAGGTAGATCGCGCCGATCAGCGCCTCGACGGTGTCGGAGAGGATCGAGGCCTTCTCACGACCACCGGTCGCCTCCTCGCCCTTGCCGAGCCGCAGGTGCGGGCCGACCCCGATCGCGCGGGCGACGCGAGCGAGCGCGCGCGCGTTGACGCACGCCGCCCGCAGCTTGGCCAGCCGTCCCTCGGAGAGGTCGGGGTGGTTGCGGTAGAGCGTCTCGGTGACCACCACGCCCAGCACCGAGTCGCCGAGGAACTCCAGGCGTTCGTTCGTGGGCAGGTTGCCGTTCTCGTACGCGTAGGAGCGGTGCGTCAGGGCGAGCTCGAGCAGCTCGGGAGCCAGGTCCGGCTCCCCGAGCTGCTCGCGCAGGGCGTCGGTCGGCGCGGCGGTGCTGCCGCCGTCGACGCCCGGCTCACCCGAGCGGGACGTCAGAGGACCTGACGCCGGTCGTTGCGGGCGCCGTACTGGCCGCACTCGCCGCACGCGCGGTGCGGGAGGTGCTTGGCGTCGCAGGCCGGGTTGGCGCAGCTGACCAGGGACGGTGCGACCGCCTTCCAGGCCGAACGGCGGTGCCGCGTGTTGCTGCGGGACATCTTCCGCTTCGGGACTGCCACGGTGTGCTCCTAGGGGATCTGGGTGGGGCGTGGATCAGGTCTGGTCGTGCAACTGCTGCAACGCTGCCCACCGAGGATCCACGGGGTCCTCGTGCCGGTGGTCCGGGTCGTCCGCCAGGCGCGCACCGCACTCGGTGCACAGCCCGGGGCAGTCGTCCCGGCACAACGGCTGGTACGGCAGTGCGAGCACCACCGCGTCACGCAGCAGCGGCTCGAGGTCGACCAGGTCGTCCTCCAGCCTGCTGACATCGGCGTCCTCGTCGTCCCCGCGGTGCTTCTCGGGGGCGTCGTAGACGTAGAGCTCCTGGAGGTCGACGGTGAGGGTGTCCTCGATCGGCTCCAGGCACCGCGAGCACTCCCCCGCCAGCGCGACCGAGGCCGTGCCGGTGACGAGCACCCCCTCCATGACCGCCTCGAGGCGCAGGTCGAGCTCGACCGTGCTGCCCTCGGGGACGCCCAGGACGTCGATGCCGAGTCCTGCCGGCGCCTCGGCGTCGTAGGACTTCTCACGCTGCGTCCCGGGGCGGCGGCCGAGCTCGCGCGTGTCGAGCACGAACGGCGCTCTCGGATCGAGGGTGCGCAAGAGAGTCACTCCGTCTAGGTGCAGGCAGAACCTTCGGGAGTCTACGGGCTGCCCGCGGGATGGGCCAATCGGCGCAGGACCCGGGCGCCGGATCGGGCGCTCGACCGGCGCACGGCCTAGGCGTCCTCGGCCGCCCGCTCGGCCAGGCGGGCCGTGAGCTGCCCGAGGACCTGGGGAGGCACCAGCCCGGAGACGTCGCCGCCGAAGGTGGCGACCTCCTTGACCAGCGAGGAGGCCAGGAAGGAGTACTCCGGGCTGCAGGGCACGAAGACGGTGTCGACGTCGGCCAGCGAGGAGTTCATCTGCGCCATCTGCAGCTCGTAGTCGAAGTCGGTGACCGCGCGTAGTCCCTTGACGATGGCGTGCACGTCGTGGGCCTGGCAGAAGTCGGTGAGCAACCCCTCGAAGCCCGCCACGGTCACGTTGGGGTAGGCGGCGCAGACCTCCTCCAGCTGCGCCATGCGCTCCTCGGAGGTGAAGAGCCGGGCGCGCGACTTGCCCTTGTTGACGCCGACGGCGACCACGACCTCGTCGAAGAGGCGCGCGGCGCGGGCGATGATGTCGACGTGACCGTTGGTCACGGGGTCGAACGACCCGGGGCAGACGGCGCGGCGCATCAGTCGCCCTCCTGGCGTGGGGTCGGGGGTGGCGAGGCGGCGCGAACGTACCAGAGCGCGGTCTCGCCGTAGTCCTTGCGCCGCTCCACCTCCCAGCCCTCGGGCCAGCCCGGCTCGGCGCTGCGCGAGGAGCGCTCCAGCACGAGCACGCCGGCGGGGTCGAGCCAGCCGTGGCCGGCGAGCAGCGCCAGCACCTGGTCGACCTCGACCGGGTCGAGGTCGTAGGGCGGGTCGGCGAAGACGAGGTCGTACGGCGCCCGCGGCGGCTGCGCCAGGGCGCGCGCGGCCGGCAGCGCCACCACCTCGACGGCGCGGAAGCCGAGCGTGCGGGCGTTGTCGGCGACCAGCCGGGCGGTGCGGCGGTCGTGCTCCACCGCGGTGAGCACCCCGGCCCCCCGCGAGAGCGCCTCCAGCCCCACCGCGCCCGAGCCGGCGTAGAGGTCGAGCACGCGCAGGTCGTCGAGCGGGCCGAGCAGGGACTCCAGCCGGGAGAAGAGCGCCTCGCGGACCCGGTCGGTGGTCGGCCTGGTCGCCGCGCCGCTCGGCGTCCGGAGCCGCCGGCCCCCGGCGGTGCCGCCGATGATGCGCGTCATGTCTTCTCGAGGTAGTCGGCGCGCTCGGACTCCTCGAGCGCCGCGACGGCCGCCGCGAGGTCGGGGTCGGCGGCGAGGTCCGGGTCGGCGGTGACGTGCGCCACCGCGAGCTCGCGCGCCCGGGCGATGACGTCCTCGTGCTTGAGCACCGAGAGCAGCCGGAAGCCCCCGCCGCGACCGCCGCTCTGCTGGGCGCCGAGCAGGTTGCCCTCGCGGCGCTGCTCGAGGTCGACGCGGGAGAGCTCGAAGCCGTCGCGCGTGGCCGCGACCGCGGTGAGCCGCGACATCGCCGAGCCGGCCGGCTCGGCCGCGCTGACCAGCAGGCAGAGCCCGGCGTGGCCCCCGCGACCGATGCGGCCCCGCAGCTGGTGCAGCTGGGAGACCCCGAAGCGGTCGGCGTCGAGCACCACCATGACCGTGGCGTTGGGCACGTCGACGCCGACCTCGATCACGGTCGTCGAGACCAGCACGTCGACCTCGCCCGCGGCGAAGGCGGTCATCACCGCGTCCTTCTCGTCGGGCGTCATCCGGCCGTGCAGCGCCGCGACCCGCAGGCCCTCCAGGGCCCCCTCGGCGAGCTCGGGCGCGAGCTCGTCGACGGCGAAGAGCGGGGCCTCCTCGCTCTCGAGGTCGGGGTCGATCCGCGAGCAGACGACGTAGGCCTGCCGGCCGGCGGCGACCTCCTCGCGCACCCGCTCCCAGGCGCGGTCGAGCCACTCGGGGCGGGCGCGGGTGGGCACGACGCTGGTCTGCACCTCGCCGCGGCCGGCCGGCAGCTCGCTGAGCGTGGAGGTGTCGAGCTCGCCGAAGACGGTCATGGCGACGGTGCGCGGGATGGGGGTGGCCGTCATGACCAGCACGTGCGGGGGCGACCCGGCCTTGGCCGCCAGCGCGGAGCGCTGCTCGACCCCGAAGCGGTGCTGCTCGTCGACGACCACCAGGCCGAGGTCGGCGAACTGCACCCGGTCCTCCAGCAGCGCGTGGGTGCCGACGACGATGCCGGCCTCGCCGCCCGCCGCGTCGGCCAGCGCGCGGCGGCGTACGGCGGCGGTGGCGGAGCCGGTGAGCAGGGTGATCCTCGTGGCGACCGCAGGTGCCCCGAGCTCGCCGCCCCGGGCCAGGTCGCCGAGCATCGCGCGCAGCGAGCGCTCGTGCTGCTGGGCCAGCACCTCGGTGGGGGCGAGCAGCGCGGCCTGGCCGCCGGCCCCGACCACCTGGAGCATCGCGCGGAGCGCGACCAGCGTCTTGCCCGAGCCGACCTCGCCCTGGAGCAGCCGGTGCATGGGCGTGGGCTGCGCCAGCTCGACCGAGAGCTCCTCCCCCACCCGCCGCTGGCCCTCGGTGAGGGTGAAGGGCAGCACGGCGTCGAAGGCGTCGAGCAGGCCGCCGGCGACGTGCGGCCGTGGCAGGGCGGTACGCCGCGCGAGCTCGGCCCGGCGCCGGGCGAGCACCACCTGCGCGACGAAGGCCTCCTCGAAGACGACCCGCGCCTGGGCGGTGGCCAGCTGGGCCCAGGTGCGTGGCCGGTGCAGGCCACCGAGGGCGTCGGCGAGGGTGGTCAGGTCCTCCGCGTCGCGCACCGACGGGGGCAGCACCTCGGGCACCCGCTCGACCAGCGTCAGCGCCAGCCGGACGGCGTCCTCGAACTGCCAGGTGGTCACCTTGCCGTGCTCGGGGTAGATCGGGATGAGCGGCGGCTGCTCCTCGGGGGTGCCGTCGTCGCCGAACATCTTCGACAGCGGGTTGGCCAGCTGCCACTCGTCGCGGAACCAGCGCAGCTTGCCGCTGAAGACCCCGAAGCGCCCGACGGCGGTCTCGCGGGTGCGCCACGCGGCCGTGCCGGCGTTGCGGTCGAAGTAGACGAGCTTGAAGGTGCGGCCCTCGGTGGCGACGACCACCTCCTGCCGGTAGGCGGTGCGGCCGGTGCGCCTGTCGACCCAGGTGTGCTGCCTGCTGTGGGTGATCCGGCCCACCAGCGAGACCAGGTCTCCCTCGCCGAGCTCGTCGAGCTCGCTCAGCGAGCCCTTGCGGACGTAGGTGCGGGGCAGCGTCATCAGCAGGTCGCCGACGGTCTCGATGCCGGCGACGCCGGAGATCTTCTGCTTGCCCGCCCGGCCCTCGATCGTGGTGACCGGGGAGTCCCAGTAGACCCACTCCGCCATCACTCCACCCCCACCAGCAGCGGGTAGCGGGGCTGGTCGCCGCGGTGCACGACGACGTCGACCCCGGCGCGCGACTGCTCCACCCAGGCGGCGCACCGCTCGGCCAGGTCTGCGGCACCCTCCCCCGCCACGACGGTGACCAGCTCGCCCCCGCCGTCGAGCATGCGACCGACGATCTCGCACGCGACCTCCAGCAGGTCGTCGCCGACGACGACGAAGTCGCCGTGCAGCACGCCGAGCACGTCACCGGCCGCGCACGGTCCGGCGGTGGTCATCGCGTCGGTCGCGGCCACGGTGACCGCGCCGTGTCGGGCGCCGCTGGCGGCGTCGGTCATGTGCACCACGTCGGCGTCGAGCGGGCGGCCGGGCTCGTGCACGGCCAGGGCGGCGATGCCCTGCACCTGCGCCCGGGTGGGCACCACCACCACGTGCACGCCACGCGCGTCGGCCTCGCGGGCCGCGGCCTCGGCCACCACCAGCGAGTCGGGGTCGTTGGGCAGCACCACGACCTCGGCCGCCCCGGTCTCCTCGATCGCCGCGAGCAGCTCGCCGGTGCTGGGACGCCGGCCCGGCCCCCCGCGGACGACGACCGCCCCGGCGCCGGCGAAGAGCTCGGCCAGCCCGCTCCCAGCCGCCACCGCGACGACCCCGCGGCCGGTCCGGCGACGCTCGACGGTGCGCCGCTCGCGGGCGACCTGCTCGGCGAAGTGCGTCACCGCGATCCGGTGCGGCCGCCCGGCGCGGACGCCGGCCTCGATCGCCGCACCGACGTCGTCGACGTGGACGTGGACGTTGTACAGCCCGTCGCCGCCGACCACGACGAGCGAGTCGCCGAGCGGCGCGAGCTCCTCGCGCAGCACCTCGACCGCCTCGGCCCGTGCCGCCAGCAGGTACATCACCTCGTAGGCCGGGCCGCCCTCGGTGAGGTCGTCGGTGGGCACCACCCGGGGCAGCGCGGCCGCGCCGAGGGAGGGCGGCGAGGAGAGCGCCGTCTCGCCGGTGAGGACGGTCTCGAGCGACCCCAGGAGCACGCACAGCGCCCGGCCCCCGGCGTCGACGACGCCCGACCGGGCGAGCACCGGGAGCTGCTCGGGGGTGTGGAGCAGCGCCTCGCGCGCCGCCCCGACCGCCGCGTGCACCACCGCGCCGAGCCGCACCACGGGGTCGGCCGCCGCCTCCAGCGCCGCCTGCGCCGCGGCGCGGGCGACGCTGAGGATGGTGCCCTCGACCGGGGTCCCGACCGCGGCCCAGGCCGCGGCCGCCGCCTGCGCCATCCCCTCGGCGAAGACCAGCGCCGACCGGTCGCCGGGACCCGCCTCGCGCACGTGGCGCAGCAGCGCCCCCAGCAGCTGGCTCAGGATCACCCCGGAGTTGCCCCGCGCCCCGAGCAGCGCGCCCCGGGCGTACGCCGCCAGCGCGTGGCGCAGGTCTCCGGGCCGCTCGGCGACGGCCTCGCGCAGCGCGTCGCGGGCGCTCTCCAGGGTCAGGTAGACGTTGGTTCCGGTGTCGCCGTCGGGCACCGGGTAGACGTTGAGCGCGTCGACCTCCTCGCGCGTCGACGCGGCCCGGGCGACCGCGAGGTCGGCGTAGGCCACGAGCACGTCGAGGTCGAAGGTCGCCACAGCGCCGGCTTCGCCACCCGGCGACGCCGTGCCCTCCGTGCCCTCCGTGCCCTCGCGTGGGCCCGCTGCTGTCATGCTGCTCCCCGTCCCGATCGGGGCACACCGTAGTCGCTCGCTGCGACGTTTTGGCGCCACCCGAGGACTGCGATATTCTCGTGCGGTTGCCCGGAGCGAGTCCGCTCCGGCCCCCTGTTCTAGTAAGTCCGTCTCATCGAGGAGTTCGCGGTGGCTGCCGTCTGCGACATCTGCGCCAAGAAGCCCGGCTTCGGGAACAACCGACCCTGGTCGCGCAAGATCACGAAGCGCCGCTTCGACCCCAACATCCAGCGCGTGCGCGCCACCGTCAACGGTGCGCCCAAGCGCCTCAACGTCTGCACCGGCTGCTTGAAGTCGGGCAAGGTCACCCGCTGACGCACGTCGTCGCGTGACCACGGCGCCTCCCTCGGTCCCGAGGGTGTCGCCACTGGCCTGACGGGCCGCACCCGACCGACCGCCCTGCCGCGACGCGTCCCTGGACGCGCCCGCCGCACGGGCGGTCGTGTCGTCTCCGACCCGTCAGCGGGAGGGGTAGTGGTCCCAGCCGGTGGGGCCGTCGTACGCCGCACCGTCGACCGTGACGGCGGGGCCGTCGGGGCCGCTGGCGGAGACGGTGCCGATCTCGACGAACCCGGCGGGGAGCGCGACGTCCGCGGGGAAGGTCGCCGCGATCGCGTGGTCCTCCCCTCCGCCCAGCACGAACTGCATCGGGTCGACGCCCAGCGCCGCGCCGACCGCGCGCATCGGCTCGGCGAGCTCGAAGGCGGAGGTGCGCACGTCGAGGGAGACGCCGGAGCCGGTGGCGAGGTGCCCCAGGTCGGCGAGCAGGCCGTCGGAGACGTCGATCATCGACGTCGCGCCGGCCACGGCCCCCGCGGGCCCGGCGTCGTACGGCGGCTCGGGACGCTGGTAGGCCTCGACCAGGGCGCGGGGCGAGCGGAAGCCCCGCGTCAGCACCGCCAGCCCGGCGCCCGCCCAGCCCTGGCGGCCCGCGAGCGCCACCCGGTCGCCGGCCACGGCACCGCTTCGCAGCACCGGCGCCTGGTCGCAGGTCCCCAGCACGGTGACCGCGACGACGATCTCGGAGCCGGCGGTCAGGTCGCCCCCGACGATGCTGGCCCCCACCAGTGCGGCCTCCTCGGCCAGGCCGTCGGAGAGCTCGTCGAGCCAGTCGGTGGCCAGGTCGGGCGGCGCGACGATGCCCACGGTCAGCGAGTGCGCCCGTCCGCCCATGGCGTTGACGTCGGAGAGGTTGGCCGCCGCGGCCTTGCGCCCGATCGCGCGGGCGGGCGCCCACTCCCGGCGGAAGTGCCGTCCCTCGACCAGCACGTCGGTGGAGACCACCACGTGGCCCCGGGGCGTGCGCAGCACCGCGGCGTCGTCGCCGGGACCGACGTAGACGTGCTCGCCCTGCGCGAAGCGTCGGGCGAGGGCGCCCACCACCCGGTGCTCGCCCGCCTGGCCCAGCGTCGTACCGCTCATGCGCTCCATCCCAGCACGGGCGACGACGGGCTCGGCACGCAGATGCGTGTTCCACGACGCGGGCGGGGTCGGGTAGGTTGCGCCCAGGCGACGGCCGCAGCTCGGCAGGAGCGGCCGCCCACCCAGACCTCGAGGAGGCGCACATGGTCGTGCAGGCCTACATCCTGATCCAGACCGACGTCGGCAAGGCGGCCGAGGTGGCCCGCCAGATCACCGACATCAAGGGCGTCATCCTCGCCGAGGACGTCACCGGTCCCTACGACGTGATCGTGCGCGCCGAGGCCCGCAACGTCGACGAGCTGGGCAAGCTGGTCGTGGCCAAGGTGCAGACCCTCGACGGCATCACCCGCACGCTGACCTGCCCGGTGGTGCACATCTGAGCGCCGCCACCGCGCGACGCCGACGCCCGTCACCCCTGGTGGCGGGCGTCGCTGCGTGCTGCGGGCTGCTGCTCGCCGGCTGCGGCGGGAGCAGCGGCCCGGAGGACCCCCGGGAGCAGGCCGCCTGCCGCGACCTGGTCGCGGCGCTGCCCGACCGGCTGGGCGACCTGCCCCGCACCACCACCGAGGAGTACGCCGTCGCGTGGGGCGCCAAGGTCGAGCTGCGCTGCGGCGTGCCCGAGCCCGAGGAGCTCACCCCGGTCTCGCGCTGCGACGTGGTGGCCGACGTCGACTGGTTCGCCCCCGAGGAGGTGGCCGAGGACCAGTCGGCCGACGCCGTGCTCACCACGGTGGGCCGCGACCCCCGCGTGGAGGTGACGGTGCCCGCCGAGCTGCGCCCGCCCGTCGACGTGCTCACCGACCTCGCCGACGCCGTGCGCGCCGAGACGACCGAGGTGCGTCGCTGCTCCTGAGCCCGACCCGGCTCAGCGCAGGTCGGTGGAGCGCTCGAGCGCCAGCCGCACCAGGCGCTCGACGAGGGCCGGGTAGTCGAGCCCGGTGTGCTGCCACATCAGCGGGAACATCGAGGTGGCGGTGAAGCCGGGCATGGTCTCGACCTCGTTGAGGATCACCTGGCCGTCGGGGAGGCAGAAGAAGTCGACCCGGGCGAGCCCCTCGACGTCGAGCGCCTCGAAGGCCTGCGCCGCGAGCTCGCGCATCCGGGCGAGCAGGGCGTCGTCGACCTCGGCCGGCAGCACGTAGCTCTCCTCGAGGTACTTGGCCTCGATGTCGTAGAAGGCGTGGTCGCCGTGCACCGTGATCTCGGCGGCCACGCTGGTCTCGGGCGCCGCGCCGTCGAGGCCCTGCAGCACGCCGATCTCGAGCTCGCGCGCCCCCGCCGGCGCGGCCGCCTCGACGAGCACCTTGGGGTCGTGGCGGCGCGCCTCCTCCACCGCCTCGTCGAGCCCCTCGGGACCGTCGACCCTGCTGATGCCGAAGCTGGAGCCCGCCCGGGCCGGCTTGACGAAGACGGGGTAGCCGAGTGCCGCCACGGCCTCGCGCACCAGCGCGGGATCCTGCTCCCACTGCCGCGGCCGCACCAGCACGTAGGGCAGCACGGGCAGCCCCGCGGCGAGGAAGAGCTGCTTCATGAAGTGCTTGTCGGTGCCGACGGCGCTGGAGGTGACACCGGCGCCGACGTAGCGGACCCCGGCCATCTCCAGCAGCCCCTGCAGCGTGCCGTCCTGCCCCCAGGGCCCGTGCATCACGGGGAAGACGACGTCGACCTCGCCGAGCAGGGCCGGCACGTCGCCGGGCTCGGTCGCGACCAGGCCCTGGCCCGGGGTGAGGGTCACCTCGGTGGTGCCGCTCACCGAGGGCAGCTCGCCGGCGGGCCCGAGCGCGAGGTGCTGCGGCTCCGCGGGCTCGAGCACCCAGCGCCCGTCGCGCGCGATGCCGACGGGGACGACGTCGTAGCGCGCGGGGTCGAGGGCCGCGATGACGCTCCCGGCGGAGATGCAGGAGATGGAGTGCTCCTCCGACCTGCCTCCGAAGACGACGGCCACCCGGGTGCGCGAGCTCACGCACCGACCCTACGGCGTGTGCCGCCCCGCCCGAGGGACCCGACGCGCGCGCCTCCTACGGTGGTGGCGTGCACCCCACCACCCGCGCCGTCCACCTCGGCCGCCCTCCCCACGAGCCCGACCAGCCCTTCAACGAGCCCATCACGATGGCCTCGACCTACGTCGCCGGCGGCGACCGGGAGTACGGCCGCTACGCCAACCCCACCTGGGCGGCCTTCGAGGAGGCGCTCGCCGGGCTCGAGGGCGGCGAGCAGGGCGCCCGCTGCCTGTCCTACGCCAGCGGCCTGGCCGCGGTCGCGACGGTGCTCGACCTGGTCGGCCAGGGCGCCACGGTGGTCGCGCCACGGCACGCCTACCTCGGCTCGATCACCCAGCTGGCCGACCTGGAGATGCGCGGCCGGCTCCGGGTGCACCTCGTCGACATCTCCGACACCGCGGCCGTCGCCGCCGCCTGCGCCGACGCCGCCCTGGTGTGGGTCGAGACGCCCACCAACCCGATGATGGAGCTGGCCGACGTCCCCGCGATCGTCGAGGCCGCGCACGCGGCCGGCGCCTACGTCGTCGTCGACAACACCTTCGCCACGCCGGTGCTGCAGCAGCCGCTCGACCAGGGTGCCGACCTGGTGCTGCACTCGGTGACCAAGTACATCGCCGGGCACTCCGACGTGCTGATGGGCGCGATCGTCACCCGCGACGACGAGCTCTACACGGTGCTCAAGCAGCGGCGCGACATGATCGGGGCCGCCCCCGGCACCCTGGAGGCCTACCTCGCGCTGCGGGGGCTGCGCACGCTGCCGCTGCGGGTCGAGCGGGCCTCGGCCAACGCCGCGGAGCTCGCCCGCCGGCTGGCCGACCACCCGCAGGTGCGCGAGGTGCGCTACCCCGGCTTCGGCGGCATGGTCGCGATCGTGCTCGACTCCGGCGACGCGGCCGACGTCGTCCAGCACGCCACCCGGCTCTGGGTCTACGCCACCTCGCTCGGCGGCGTGGAGTCGACCCTGGAGCGGCGGCGCCGCTGGAAGACCGAGGCCGCGACCATCCCCGAGGGGCTGCTGCGCCTGTCGGTCGGCATCGAGGACGTCGAGGACCTCTGGGACGACCTGTCCCAGGCCCTCGACGTCGCGGGCCGCTGACCGGCGGGTCCGCTCAGTCCTGCTCGTGCTTGGTGTCGCGGGCGATGAAGGCGTACATCAACTCCCGGGCCGAGATCTCGCCGCGCACGACGCGGTCGACGTGCTCGGCGACCGGCGCGTCGACGCCGTGGCGCGCGGCGAGGTCGTAGATCGAGGAGCACGACTTGGCGCCCTCGGCGACCTGGCGCGTGGAGGCCACGATCTCCTCGGTGGTCATGCCCTGGCCGAGCTTCTCCCCGAAGGTGCGGTTGCGCGAGAGCGGTGAGGAGCAGGTGGCGACGAGGTCGCCCAGGCCGGCCAGCCCCATCAGCGTCAGGGGGTCGGCCCCCAGCCGGTGGGCGAGCCGCGCGGTCTCGGCGAGCCCGCGGGTGATCAGCGAGGCGGTGGTGTTGTCGCCGAAGCCGAGCCCCACCGCCATCCCGACGCACAGCGCGATCACGTTCTTGTACGCCCCGCCGAGCTCGCAGCCGAGCACGTCACGGCTCCAGTAGGGGCGGAAGGCGCGGCTGTGGCACAGCGCCTGCACGCGGCGGGCCACGGCCTCGTCGGCGCACGCGACCACGCTGGCCGCCGGCTCGCGCATCGCGATCTCGCGCGCCAGGTTGGGACCGCTGACCACGGCGAGCCGCTCGGGACCGGCACCGGTCACCTCGGCGACGACCTCGCTCATGCGCTTGGTGGTGCCGAGCTCGATGCCCTTCATCAGCGAGACGAAGACGGCGTCGGGTGGCAGGTGCGGCGTCCACTCGGTGAGGTTCTCCCGCAGCTTCTGCGACGGCACCGCCAGCACGACGTACGACGCCTCCCACGCGGCCTCCGCCGGGTCGGGGGTCGCCCAGACGGTGTCGGGCAGCGGGATGCCCGGGAAGTACTCGGCGTTCTCCCGGGTCTCGTTGACGGCGCGGCACACCTCGGGGCGACGGCCCCACAGCGTCACCTGGTGACCGGCGTCGGCGAGCACCAGGCTGAAGGCCGTGCCCCACGAGCCGGCCCCGAAGACCGCGACCTTGGTGCGCTCGCTCATGCGCGCGGCTCCTTCGGTGGCTTGCGGGGGTTGCCGATGACGTGGCCTCCGGAGGTCGCCGGGTCGTAGCGCACCGGCGGCGCCTGCTCGCCCCGGAGGTCCTCGACCAGCGCGGTGATGGCGGCCATGATGCGGTCGGTCGCCTCGTGCAGCACCGCCGCCGTGAGCGGCTGCCCCGCCAGGTCGTCGAGGTCGACCGGGTCGCCGACCTTGTAGCGCGTCGTGCGCCGGGGGAAGACGTGCGGCCGCACGGTGTACGCCGGCAGCACCTCCTGCGCGCCCCACTGCCCGATGGGCACCACGGGCGCGCCCGTGGCGAGCGCGATGCGCGCGGCGCCGGTCTTGCCCCGCAGCGGCCAGCCGTCGGGGTCCTTGGTGATGGTGCCCTCGGGGTTGACCCCGAGGCACTCCCCCGCCCGCACCGCCGCGACCGCGGCGTCGAAGGCGCCACCGGCCCGCTCGGTCTCGCGGTAGACGGGGATCTGCCCGGCCCCGGCCGCGATGCTCTTGAGCACCGGGGTGCGGAAGATCGCCTCCTTGGCCAGGTAGCGCACCAGCCGCCCGTGGTCGTAGAGGAAGTGGCCGAGCGCGAGCGGGTCGAGGTGCGAGATGTGGTTGACCACCACGATGCAGCCCCCGGTGGCCGGGACCTTCTCGCCGTCGATCCAGTCGCGCTTGGTGGCGAGGTGGAGCGTGGGGCGCACCAGGCCGGCGGCCACGGCGTACGCCCAGCCGGGCCGCTGCTGCAGCTCGCGCACCTTCGCCACGCGCCCCCTCCTCGTCCTCGATCGTCTGCTCGGGTCGACGGACGGTGAGCCTACTGCCCGCCGCCCGCGCGGAGGCTGCGAGGATCGGCCGCGATGTCCTTCTGCCTGCTGGTGCCGGTCAAGCCGCTCGCCGCCGCGAAGTCCCGGCTCGTGTCACCCGTCGCCGACCGCCGGGAGCTGATGCGCGCCTTCGTCGCCGACGCGCTCGAGGCCGCCGCGGCGAGCCCGGCCGTGCGGCACCTCTACGTCGTGACCGACGAGCGCGGGCTGGGACCTGCCGGCACCGAGACGCTGCCCGACGCCGGCGAGGGCGACCTGAACGCCGCGCTGCGGCACGCGGAGCGGACCGTCCGCCTGCGCCACCCCGGGCTCGGCGTGGCGGCCATGTGCGCCGACCTGCCGGCGCTGCGCACCGACGACTTGACCACCGCGCTCACCGGCTCGACCGCGCCGCGGTGGTACGTCGCGGACGCCCCGGGCACGGGCACCACGCTGCTCGCGGCCGGCCCCGGGGTCGACCTCGACCCGCACTTCGGCCCCGACTCCGCCCACCGGCACGAGCAGTCGGGGGCCCGGCCCGTGCGCGCCGCCGTGGTCTCGCTGCGTCACGACGTCGACACCGAGGCCGACCTGCGCGCCGCGGGCGACCTGGGCCTGGGACGACTCACCCGCGCGGCGATGGCTCGCCGCGCGGGTGAGTGAGGGCCGGAGCCCGGTCCGGCTCAGGCCTTCTTGGCCGCCGCCTTCTTGGTCGCGGAGCTCGTCGCCGGCGCCTTCTTGGCGGTCGTGCTCTTGGCCGTCGACTTCTTCGCGGTCGACTTCTTCGCCGGCGTGCTCTTCGCCGTCGACTTCTTCGCGGTCGACTTCTTCGCCGGCGTGCTCTTCGCCGTCGACTTCGTCGCGGTCGACTTCTTCGCCGGCGCGCTCTTCGCCGGCGACTTCTTCGCCGTCGACTTCTTCGCCGGCGTGCTCTTCGCCGTCGACTTCTTGGCGGGCGTGCTCTTCGCCGTCGAGGTCGAGGCGGCGGACGTCGTCGTGGACGAGGTCCGCTTCGCGGCGCTGCCGCCGGTGACCTTCTTGGCCGCGGCCCTGGCGGCCGACGTCGCCGCCGCCGGCGTCGCCTTCTCCACCGTGGCGATCGTCAGCTTGGGCAGCTTCTTGGCCCCCGACACGACGTCCTTGAGCTGCGCACCGGGCTTGAAGTTGGGCACCGACTTCTTCTTGGCCTTGATCCGCGCGCCGGTGGCGGGGTTGCGGACCCACCGCGCCTCGCGCACCTTCTTCTCGAAGGACCCGAAGCCGGTGATGGCGACCTTCTCGCCCTTCGCGACCTCGCGCGTGATCGTGTCGAGCACCGAGTCGAGCGCGTGCGCCGCTGCCTTGCGGTTGCCTTCGAATCGCGCCGCCAAGGTGTCGATCAGCTGGCTCTTGTTCACAGGGGTGTCCCTTTCGTGGACCGCGGCCGAGCCCGACGCCCGACTATTTCCCACGCACGCTAGGCAAAAGTGATCAGCACCACAACGGCGACCACGCGTGTCGGCGCCCCCAATTGACGCCGCGAACCGCGTCCGCGGCGTCGCAGGTCAGTGCAGCGTGACCGGCTTGTACGACGGACGCGCGGCCTCGAAGGCAGCGATGTCGTCGGCGTGCGAGAGCGTCAGGCCGATGTCGTCGAGCCCCTCGAGCAGCCGCCAGCGGGTGTAGTCGTCGATGTCGAAGGAGTCCTCGACGGCGTCGGGACCCTCCCCGGCGCGCACGGTGCGCGACTCCAGGTCGACCGTCACGGTGGTGCCGGGCTCGGCCTCGAGCAGGTCCCACAGCCGCTGCACGACCTTCTCGTCGACCTGCGCCGCCACCAGCCCCGCCTTGCCGGAGTTGCCGCGGAAGATGTCGGCGAAGCGCGGCGAGACCACGGCCCGGAAGCCGTAGTTCTGCAGCGCCCACACGGCGTGCTCGCGGGAGGAGCCGGTGCCGAAGTCGGGACCGGCCACCAGCACCGAGCCGGCGGCGTACGGCTCGCGGTTGAGCACGAAGCCGGGGTCGTTGCGCCAGGCGGCGAAGAGACCGTCCTCGAAGCCCGTGCGGGTGACGCGCTTGAGGTAGGACGCCGGGATGATCTGGTCGGTGTCGACGTTGCTGCGCCGCAGCGGGACGCCGATGCCGGTGTGCTGGGTGAACTTGTCCATCTCAGGCCTCCACGCCCGACGCGACGGGCTCCAGGTCGGCGGGGCTCGACAGCGTGCCGCGCACCGCGGTGGCGGCGGCGACCGGCACCGACACCAGGTGGGTGCGTCCGCCCTTGCCCTGCCGGCCCTCGAAGTTGCGGTTGGACGTCGAGGCGCTGCGCTCGCCCGGGGCGAGCTGGTCGGGATTCAAGCCCACGCACATCGAGCACCCGGCGCCGCGCCACTCCGCGCCGGCCTCCTTGAAGACGACGTCGAGGCCCTCCTCCTCGGCCTGCAGCCGCACCCGTACCGAGCCGGGCACCACGAGCAGGCGGGTGTCGTCGGCGACGGTGCGGCCGCGCAGCACCTCGGCCGCGAGGCGCAGGTCCTCGATGCGACCGTTGGTGCACGAGCCGACGAAGACCGTGTCGACCGCGATCTCGCGCATCGGGGTGCCGGCCTCGAGGGCCATGTACTCCAGCGCCTTCTCGGCCGCGACGCGGTCGTCGGCGTCGTCGAGCTCGGCCGGGTCGGGGACGACCCCGCCCAGCGGCACGCCCTGGCCGGGGTTGGTGCCCCAGGTGACGAAGGGCGTCATCGTCGAGGCGTCGAGCACGATCTCCTTGTCGAAGACCGCGTCGTCGTCGGTGCGCAGCGAGCGCCAGTGCGCGACCGCGGCGTCCCAGTCGGCGCCTGCCGGCGCCTCGGGCCGACCCTCGATGTAGTCGAAGGTGGGCTCGTCGGGCGCGATAATGCCGGCCGTGGCGCCCCACTCGATCGACATGTTGCAGATCGTCATGCGCCCCTCCATCGAGAGCTCCTCGATGGCCGGACCGCGGTACTCCACGACGTAGCCCTGCCCCCCGCCGGTGCCGGTGTGCGCGATCAGCGTGAGCACGAGGTCCTTGGCCGTCACGCCGGCGGGCAGCGAGCCCTCGACGGTGACCGCCATCGTCTTCGGCCGGCTCTGCGGCAGCGTCTGGGTGGCGAGCACGTGCTCGACCTCGGAGGTGCCGATGCCGAAGGCGAGCGCGCCGAAGGCCCCGTGGGTGGAGGTGTGGCTGTCGCCGCACACGATCGTCATGCCCGGCTGGGTCAGGCCGAGCTGGGGACCGATGATGTGGACGATCCCCTGCTCCTTGTCGCCCAGGGGGTGCAGGCGCACGCCGAACTCCTCGGCGTTGCGCCGCAGCGTCTCGACCTGGGTGCGCGAGACCGGGTCGGCGATGGGCTGGTCCCAGTCGACGGTCGGCACGTTGTGGTCCTCGGTGGCCACCGTGAGGTCGGGTCGGCGCACGGTGCGCCCCGCGAGGCGCAGGCCGTCGAAGGCCTGTGGCGAGGTGACCTCGTGGACCAGGTGGAGGTCGATGTAGAGCAGGTCGGGCTCGCCGTCGGCGCGGCGTACGACGTGCTCCTCCCACACCTTCTCGGCCAGGGTCCGGGCGCGGTAGATTTCAACTTCTTGCTCTTCGGGCATGACTTCTTCCCCACCATCGTCGTTCCACATGCTGAACACTTCGCCGTCCACGGACGTATCCCGAACCGTGACCGCGCGTGGTGACCGGGTCGAGACCACGGCCCACCTGAAGCGTGCGACATCGCAGCGCAGCGTGAGGAATCACTTTACGTTGTATCCCGACATACGAGACGGCAGTATTGAGATATGGACAACTCCAGCGGAGTAGGGGTCCTCGACAAGGCGGCCCTCGTGCTCACCGCACTCGAGTCCGGCCCCGCCACCCTCGCCGGGCTGGTCGCCGGCACCGGACTCGCCCGCCCCACCGCCCACCGGCTCGCCGTCGCCCTGGAGCACCACCGCCTGGTGGCACGCGACATGCAGGGTCGCTTCGTGCTGGGCCCCCGGCTCGGTGAGCTCTCCGCGGCCGCCGGCGAGGACCGGCTGCTCGCGACGGCCGGCCCGGTGCTCGCCCGCCTGCGCGACATCACCGGTGAGTCCGCGCAGCTGTGGCGACGACAGGGCGAGGCACGCGTCTGCGTGGCCGCCGCCGAGCGGCCCAGCGGGCTGCGCGACACGATCCCGGTCGGCTCGCAGCTGACGATGCGCGCGGGCTCGGCCGCCCAGGTGCTGCTCGCGTGGGAGGACCCCGAGCGGATGCACCGCGGGCTCCAGCACGCGGCCTTCTCCGCGACCGCGCTGGCCGGCATCCGCCGCCGCGGCTGGGCGCAGTCGGTGGGCGAGCGCGAGCAGGGCGTGGCCTCGGTCTCGGCCCCCGTCCGCTCCCCCAGCGGCAAGATCATCGCCGCCGTCTCCGTCAGCGGCCCGCTCGAGCGGCTCACCCGGCAGCCGGGCCGGATGCACGCACCTGCCGTGCTCGCCGCGGCTGAGCGGCTCTCGGAGTCGCTGCGCCGCGCCGCCGCCGACGCCTAGCCGGCGGCTAGAAGAGGGCGCGCTGCTCGAGGTCGAGCAGGGTGCGCTTGCGCTCCAGGCCGCCGGCGTAGCCGGTGAGGGTGCCGTCGGCGCCGATGACGCGGTGGCAGGGCACCACGATGGGGATCGGGTTGCGGCCGTTGGCCAGGCCCACCGCGCGCGAGGCGGCGTTGGTCAGGCCGAGGGCGCGCGCGACCTCGCCGTACGACGCGGTCTCGCCGTAGCCGATGCGGCGCAGCTGCGCCCACACCCGGTGCTGGAACTCGGTGCCCGTGGGCGAGAGCGGCAGGTCGAAGTGCTCGAGGTCGCGGTCGAAGTAGGCCCGCAGCTGCCGGGCCGCCTCGGTGAGCACGGGCGCGCCGTCGACGCGCTCCCCCAGCGGCTCGCCCGACGGCAGGGCGGCGTACGGGTGGAACTGGATGCCGGTGAGCGCGCCGCCCCGGCTGGTCAGGCGCAGCGGACCCACGGGGCTGTCGACCTCGGTCCAGGAGCGCTCGGTCGTGGCGGTGGCGGACGGGCTCATGCGGGGTTCCTCTCGGGGACGGACGACGCGTCGGGCGGCGGGGCGGCGATGCGGTCGAGCACGACCGACCAGAGCCGCATCAGGGCGTAGGAGCGCCAGGGTCGCCAGGAGGCGACCCGCTCGTCGCCCAGCGCGAGGCCGAGCTCGCGGGCGGCGTTGCGGACGCCGATGTCGGTGGGCAGGAAGACGTCGGGGTCACCCAGCGCCCGCATCGCGACGTAGTCGGCGGTCCAGGGCCCGATGCCGCGGCAGGCCAGCAGCCGCGTCCGGACCTCCGCCCGCGACGCGCTGCCGTCGAGCGGCACCTCCCCGTCGCGCAGCACCGCCGCCAGACCCACCAGCGCGCGGGCCCGTGCCCGGGGCATGCGCAGCACGTCGGGGTCCTCGGGGTCGAGGTCGGCCAGGACCTCCGAGGTCGGGAACAGCCGGGTCACCCGGTGCTCGCCCTCGAGCGCGAGCGGCTCTCCGTGGGCCTCCACGAGGCGGGCGGTGGCCGTGCGGGCCGACGCCAGCGAGACCTGCTGGCCGAGCACGGTCTGCACGGCCGCCGCCTGCGGGTCGAGCTGGCCGGGCACCCGCAGCCCCGGACGTGCGTTCACCAGCGGGGCGAGCACGGGGTCGTGGGCCAGCGCGGCGTCGACGGCGACCGGGTCGCAGTCGGCGTCGAGCAGCCTCCGGGCGCGCTGCGCGGCCGGGGCGAGGTCGCGCACGTCGCTGAGCACCAGCTCGCAGGGCACCGTGCCGGGGGTGGCCCCGGAGAGGTCGAGGCGCACCACCGCGGGACCGTGCGGGAGTCGCACCGCGCGCTCGTAGGACCACCCGTCGACGGACTCCAGCCGCGGCACGGCGTGCACGGCCAGGAAGTGGTGCAGGTCGCGGGCGGCGAAGGGCTCGCGGACCGCCAGCCGCACCTGCAGCGCTCCTGCGGCGGACGTCGTCGCGCGCCCCTCCGCCCGCCGGCGCAGCTCGCGCGGCGTCGTGGCGTAGACCTCGCGCACGGTGTCGTTGAACTGCCGGAGGCTGGCGAAGCCGGCGGCGTGGGCCACGTCGGCGAAGCGCAGGGCGGTGCCCTCGATCAGGGTGCGCGCGGCCTGGGCGCGCCGCGACCGGGCCAGGGCGAGCGGGCCGGCGCCGTACTCGGCCACGAGCAGCCGGTGCAGCTGGCGCTCGGAGTAGCCGAGCCGGCCGGCCAGGCCCGGCACGCCCTCTCGCTCGACGACGCCGTCGTCGATCAGGGCCCGGGCACGGCCCGCGGCGTCGGAGGCGACGTCCCACCGGGGGCTCCCGGGCGTGGCGTCGGGCAGGCACCGCAGGCAGGCCCGGAAGCCGGCCTGCTGTGCCGCGGCGGCCGAGCGGTAGAAGGCGACGTTGTGCCGCCGCGGCGTGATCGCCGGGCACGACGGTCGGCAGTAGATGCCGGTGGTGCGGACGGCGGTGTAGAAGACGCCGTCGAAGCGACGGTCACGACCGCTGACCGCGCGGTAGCGCGCCTCGAACGCCGCACCCTCCTCACGCTCCACCGTCTCGCTCACACCGCCAGCCTGCCACCTGCCCCCGACGGCTTCTCGCGGGAATCAGACACGCACCTCGACGACGGGACGGGGCGCTCGCACGCCGGTGATCCCACCGGTCAACCGACCGGCTGCCTCTCCGCCGCCTCGAGGCCGAGGGTCGCAGCGGCGGCTCCGGCGGTGCCCGCCAGCGGGAGGGTGATCGTGAACTCCGAGCCCCCCAAGTGCTCGGACCTCACCGCGACCTCGCCGCCGTGGCCGTGCACGATGGCGGCGACGAGGGCCAGACCCAGTCCGGAGCCCTGGATCTCGCGCTCGTTCGCCGTGGACGACCTGAAGAAGCGTTGGAAGAGCGAGTCCTGCTCCTCCACCGGGATCCCGATCCCGGTGTCCCGCACCGTCACGACGACCCGCTCCGCGTCGACGGTCATGGAGCACGACACGGAACCCCCGTCCTCGGTGAACTTCACGGCGTTGGTCAGCAGGTTGAGCAGTGCCCGCTCGAGGTGGGCGGCGTCGCCGAGCACCATCACCGGCTCGCGAGGGACCTGGTAGGTCGTGGTGACGCCCTGGGACTCGCTGACCGCGTCCAGCAGCCCCACCGCCTGGCACAGCGCCTCGCGCAGGTCGAACTCCACCCGCTCCAGCCGGAAGGTGCCGCTCTCCACGCTCGAGAGCGACAGGAGGTCCTCGACGAGCCGGGTGAGCCGCTCGGTGTTGCGGTGGATCGCCTCCACCTGGGCAGCCTGGGCCTCCGTCAGCTCGCCGCCCAGGCCGTCCGCCAGCATCTCGGCGTAGCCGGTGATGCTCGTCAGCGGCGTCCGCAGCTCGTGGCTGACCGTGGCGACCAGCGCCTCCTTGACCCGCTCCACCTCCCGCAGCCGCTGCACGGCGTCGGACTCGCGCTGGAGGGCGGAGACCAGCAGCTCGGTGGCGCGTCGCTCGGCGATGAGGTCCCTCACCACCACCACGTAGCCGACGTGCTCGCCGTGGGAGCTCCTCACCGGGCTGACCGTGGTCACGACCGTGATGCGGGTGCCGTCCTTGCGTGCGAGGCTCCACCGGTCCTCTGCCATCGCGTCGGGATCGGCCGCGACCTCGGGGTCGAGCGGGTGCCGGTCGAGGACGGAGCGGGGGAACTGGCTGCCGACGAGCTCGGCCGAGGTGTACCCGAGCAGCTGGCGCGCCCCCTTGCTGACGTAGGTCACCCGGCCCACCAGGTCGAGGCCCACCGTCCCGGTCGGTGCCTCGCTCGCCGCCGTGATGAGCTGGCCGAAGAGGCCTCCCGCCGGCTCCTCCACGGAGACGTCGACACCCGTCATGACCACGTGGCTGCGTGCTCCCCCCGGGGTGGTGAGGAACGTCGAGGACCAGACGACCCGGCGACGCGCGCCGGTCCGCGTCAGGACCACCAGCTCGCTGTTGAGCGGGATGCCCTCCCCGGTCGGCTCGGCGAACCACGCCTGCACGCGGGAGCGGTCGGACGGCGCGACGAGGGTCTCCTCGAGGCTGCCACCGAGGACCTCGTCGGCGCGGAACCCCGTGAGCCCCTCCGCCGCCCGGTTCATGGCGACGACGGTGCCGGTCTCGACCTCGGCGACCACCACCACGCACTCGACGGCGTCGAGGGCACGCACGGCGAGGTCGACCTCCCGGTCCCTCGAGGACACCGCGACCGTCGACACGCTCACGGGCAGGGTCGTCCGGCCTGTGCCGGGCGACGCGGCGTACGTCGTGTCCGTGGCGGCCACAGGGCCGAGGGGCCAGCGCTGCACCTCCGTGCCTGTGCAGGTCATGACGCTCCTCGTGGTCGCGGCGGTCCGACGGTGGCCGCGGCCCGATGCCCCCGACCCGTCCGCACGGGTACTCCTGCCTGCCACTGTCGGGGTTGGCGCCCGCCGCTCACAGACGCACCTGGGTCGTCGTAGGGGGTGCATCTGTACTAATCGCACCGCTTGCCGGACTCGGCGCGCGGCGCGGTGGTCAGGCGAGGTGCCCGATCACGACCCTCCGGGGTAGGTGATGATCCCCTTGCGCACGGCGGTCGAGACCGCCTCGAGCTTGGAGTGCGCATCCAGCTTGGTGAGCACCGACTGCACGTAGTTGCGGATGGTGTTGACGCTGAGGAACATCTCCTCGGCGATGACCCGGTTGGTGGCGCCGGTGGCCAGACGGTTGAGCACCTCCAGCTCGCGCTCGGTGAGCTCGGCGCCCGGTGGCTGGTAGGAGCGGTGCAGCCGGGGCAGCAGCCGCGCCAGCTGGGCCGGCGAGATCAGTGCCTCGCCCGCGGCCGCGCCCCGCACCGCCTCCGCCACCTCGCTCGAGGCCCGGTCCTTGGTGAGGAAGCCGGAGCACCCCGCCTCGATCGCCGAGATCAGGACGTGGTCGTCGGCGTCGCCGGTGAGCATCACGACCATGGTGTCGGGCGACCCCTCCTTGATCTCCAGCGCGACCGACACTCCCTTGACGTCGGGCAGGTGGTAGTCGAGCAGCAGGACCCGGGGACGGAACCGCGCCACGAGCTCGACGGCCTCACGACGGTTGGCCGCCACCCCGCGGACCGAGATGTCGGGCTCGTCGTCCAGCAGCCGCGCGAGGCTCTCCGCGAACATCTTGTGGTCGTCGACGATGACGACGTCGATCTCCTCCGGCGGGGCGGGCGGGGCGCCCGTGTCATCCATCGATGACCTCCCGGATGGTGCGCAGCAGCACGTCCTGGGGCACGGGCTTGGCCAGCACCGGGCCGGTCAGCGGCGTGTCACCGGAGTCGTAGCCGGACATGAAGACCAACGGGACCTCCGGCATCCGCTCCGCGAGCCTGACCGCGAACTCGTCGCCGCGCATCCGCGGCATCGCCACGTCGGTCAGGACGACGTCGACGCGATCACCCTCGCGCCCGAGGGCCTCGAGGAGCTCGAGCGCCTCGACCCCGTCACCTGCCACCGCCACGTCGTAGCCGTGGGCGGCCAGCAGCCGCGCGGTGCCGACGCGCAGCGGCTCCTCGTCCTCGACGAGGAGGATGCGCTCGCTGCCCCCGACGTCCGCGACGCCCTCGGCGCGCGAGGCCGGGGTGGGGAGGAGCGAGGCCGGCAGGCGGATGGTCACCGTCGTGCCGACACCGACCTCGGAGTCGAGCTGCACGGTCCCACCACTGCGCCGCACGATGCCGTAGACGGTCGCCAGACCCAGCCCGGAGCCCTCGCTGTGGCTCTTGGTGCTGAAGAAGGGCTCGAAGGCTCTGGTCACCACGTCGGGCGCCATACCCGTTCCGGTGTCGCGCACACGCAGGACCACGTCATCGGTCTCGGTGCCAGGCTCGCGGTGCCGCTCCGTGCGGATGGTCAGGCTGCCCCCCGACGTCATCGCGTCGCGCGCGTTGATCGCCAGGTTGAGCAGGACGTGCTCGAGCTGGTGGCGGTCGGCCATCACGGTCAGCGGCGCGCGACCCAGCTCCAGCGACAGCGCGATGTGCTCCCCCAGCGTCCGCGAGAGCATCGAGGCGACGCCCTCGACGACGTCGTTGACCTCGACGGGCTCGGAGTGCACCACGTCGCGGCGGGCGAAGGTGAGGAGCTGCCGCGTCAGGGCCGCCCCGCGCTCCGCGGCCGCGCGGATCTCCTCGAGGTCCGCCGCGACGGTCTCGTCGTCGACGCTGCGGCCGCTCAGCGTCGCGTAGTTGAGGATCACGCCCAGCAGGTTGTTGAAGTCGTGTGCCACGCCACCGGCGAGCTGCCCCAGGCTCTCCAGCCGGTGCGACTGCTCCTGCCGCTGCTGGTGGGCACGCGCTCGTCGCTCCTTCTCCAGCTCGATGCGCTCGGTGATGTCACGGACGGCCGCCAGCACGAGCTCGACCTCGCCCTCGACCACCGCCCCGAGGCTGATCTCGGCGGGGAACTCCGACCCGTCGCGCCGGCGACCCGACAGGGAGATCCCCGCTCCCATCGGACGCACCTGCGGGTCGCGGGCGTAGGCGTCGCGGTGACGCCGGTGCCGCTCGGGCGCGACGTCGGGCACGAGCGTCTCCACGGGCCGACCGACGAGCTCCTCCGCGGACCAGCCGAAGAGCCGCTCGGCCTGGGCGTTGACGAGCTCGATGACCCCGGCGGCGTCGACGCCGATGATGGCGTCGGGTGCCGAGGCCAGCACGGCACGGAACTTCTGCTCGGTGCGCCGCGAGGTCGTGACGTCCCGGATGGCGGCGGCCAGCAGCTGTCCCTCGTCGGTGTCGAAGGAGCTGAGACTGATCTCGGCCGGGAACTCCGAGCCGTCGCGGCGACGGGCCCACAGGTCGAGCCCCGCCCCCATCGGTCGCGACGTGGGGTGGTGGACGTAGCCGGCGCGCAGCGCGGGGTGCTGGGCGCGGAAGCGCTCCGGCACCAGGCGGTCGACCGATTGCCCCAGCAGCTCCTCGCGCGGCCAGCCGAAGAGCTGCTCGACCTGGTCGTTGGCGTAGACGACGATCCCCTCCGCGTCGACCGCCAGCAACGCGTCGGGCGCGGTGGCGAGCAGTCCGCGGAGGACGGCATCCGTAGGGTGCACGGCAGCAACTCCCCGCTCTGCTGTCAGGTGGGGGACGCACGGCACGTCACCCAGCGCCGGCCGAGGCCGGCCCGAGATCCCCGAGAGGCGATCCGAAACAGTACACCCCCCGAGCCCGGCGCGACGAGCCTTCCCGGCCCTGGTCAGCGCCTCGCGTCGACCAGGGCGCGTGCCAGCTCGTCGATCTCCGCGTGGAAGGCGGAGAGGACGCGCTCGGGCTCCGCGATCACCGCGGTGTCGGTCTTGAAGCCGATCCGCACCGTGCCGGCGTAGGTGAAGATGCACGTCCCGATCGTCTGGTCCCCCGAGCCGGGGACCCAGCCCAGCAGACTGGTGATCCTCGTGCCCGCGAGGTAGCGGGGCTCCCGAGGACCCGGGACGTTGGTGGTGACCCCGCTGGCCTTGTCGGCGAAGAAGGCCACGAGGAGGCGGCTCAGCCGTCGACCCAGGCGTCCGATGGCGTGGATCATGGCGAAGGTGATGACCGGCTCGGGCGACCTCTTGATGCGGTCCATGCGGCGCTTGGTCTCGGCGAGCCGGGCCGCCGAGGAGGCCGACCCCGAGGGCAGCGGCAGCAGCACGAGCGCGAAGCGGTTGCCGAGCTCGCGCGGCAGCGGCAGGTGCCCCGGGCGCAGGTTGACGGGGATCATCGTCGGGATGTCGACGGCTCGCCCGCCCTGCTCGACCTGGTAGCGCTCCAGAGCGCCGGCCAGGGCCGAGACCAGGACGTCGTTCACGGTCGCCCCCGAGCCCCTGGCGATGTCCTTGACGACCTGGAGGTCGATCGGGTCCGACCAGACCGCGCGCTTGTGCGACCCGGCCGCTCCCGCCAGCGCCGACGCGGGGTTGCGGGTGAGGAGGAGCTTGGCGAGCACGCCAGCCCCGCTGAGCGCGGTGCGGACCGCCCCCAGGGCCGACGCCCACAGCCGCGCGGGCCGCAGGGCGTCGGTCACCTCCGGAGCCGCTCTCCGGGCCGCGCCGACGAGGTCCCCGACGACCCCGTGCCGGGGGCGGCCGCCCCGCGTGGTCGCGGAGTCGTCGACCTCGGCGGCCTCGTCGGTCAGCGACAGCAGGACCTGGGTGAGGGCGATGCCGTCGGCCAGGGCGTGGTGCAGGCGGACGTAGATCGCCGAGCCCTCGTCCATCCCGTCGACGAGGTGGATCTCCCACAGCGGCCGGTCGCGACGCAGGGGGGTGGCCAGGAACCCACCCACGTAGGCCTGCAGCGCAGCGGCGTCGCCGGGTGCAGGGAGCCGGACCTCGCGCACGTGGTCCCGGAAGTCGAAGTCGGGGACGTCGCGCCAGCGCAGCGTGGCGCGCCGGCCCGGACCGGCGACCGGGCGGCGCGAGAAGACGGGATAGACGTCGATGAGCCGCTGCTGCAGCACGCGGTCGAGCCGGGCGCGGTCCGGGCCGGCCTCGAGGAACATGACGCACTCGATGACCATCAGGTTCTGGGGCCGGTCCATGGTCAGCCAGATGGCGTCGACCGGGCTGACGCGATGGTCTCTCACCGGCCGAGCCTGTCACGCGGGTCCAAGCACCCCACACTCGGAGGCGGCCCGCCCGGCGCTCACGCCGCGGACGCCTCCGTGGGCGGCTCACCGAGCACCGCGACGAGGAAGGAGTCGACGTCGACGAGCTCGGACTCCCCGCCCGGTGCCACGACGTCGCGGCTCAGCGCGAGGAAGTGCATCACCTGTCGCGGGTCGGCCTGGAGCAGCGCCACGCCCTGCGCCGACCTCAGCTCGAGGAGCAGGATCGCGGAGCCACAGTCGTCGAGGCAGGGCCAGACGTGCACGTCGCCGTCCCCGCTCGGCGCGAGGAGGCCCTCCGCGAGCAGCTCACGGGCGAAGACCCACTCGACGGCGCGTCCCCCGTCGCTGATGGCCAGCGACGCGGCGTAGGGGTCCTCACGGTCGTAGCGCAGCCGGCCGCGAAGCCGTCGGCTGCCGCCGGTGGCGTCGAGCTGCTCGAGCCTGAGCGCCGTGCTGACACGTGCGGTGGAGGTCTTCGTGGTGCGTCCCATGCCGACCATCCTCGCCACCGGCGTCACCGTCGGGCAGACGCGAGACCTTCCTCCTCGATGGTGCCGATGGACCCCCCGGCGACCCTGGCGAAAGGGCCGGGCGCGGTGGTCAGTCCGGCGGCGAGGACAGCACCTCGTGCACGCACAGGGCGAGCTCGTCGATGCCGAAGGGCTTCTGCAGGAAGCGCACGACCGTGACCCCGGGCACCTCGAGGTCCAGGGTGGCACCAGCACTGCCCGACACGAAGAGGACCCGCAGCGCCGGGTTGTGCGCCACGGACCAACGCGCGATGTCGGTGCCGTTGCCGCCGGGCACGTCGTGGTCGGTGAGGAGCAGGTCGAAGGTCTCGTTCGCGCTGAGCGCCAGCGCCGCCGCAGCGGTCCCGACGCCGACGACGTCGTGGCCCTCCAGCGTGAGCACGCGGATCACCAGCGCGCGCAGGGCGTCGAAGTCCTCGACGACCAGGACCCGCGCGCCCGGCCCACCCGGGTGTCGCGGCGTCATCGGGACCCTCGCCCGCTCATGTCCACCAGTACAGCCGACGAACCGGACTCCGGACACAGGACGTTGCACCGGGCCGAAGGGGTGCGATCGCACCTGGTGGCGCGCCCCGGAGCAGGAATGACGAAGGGGTCCCGGTCCGCTCTCGCGGACCAGGACCCCTTCGTGTGCGTACCCCCGACGGGATTCGTACCCGCGCTACCGCCTTGAGTGGGCGGCGTGCTAGGCCACTACACAACGGGGGCCTGAGCCGACGGAGACTCTAGCGGCGTGGAGAGCTGGCCTCCAAATCGCGGTCGGTCCCGTCACTCGCTGGGGTACTAGGACTCGAACCTAGACTAACTGGACCAGAACCAGTCGGGCTGCCAATTACCCCATACCCCATGGGTGCGCTCGCCTGGTGGAGTCCGGTCCTGCTGGACCACCGGGCGAACCGAGGGACAAAGATACACATCGGCGCTCGCGCCCACCAATCGAGGTCCCCGCCGTGAGGAGCCTCACGCCACGGAGGATCCGGAGGTCACCTCGGGGGGCGCCGTACGCCGCTGCACGTGCATGGCGCGGGCCACGACGAGCACCAGCGCCAGGTACGTGGAGTGCTGCACGACGGTGACCGGGATCCGCCACCAGGAGACCTCCGAGACGGTCAGCGCCTGGTCCATCTGGCCGAAGGCGATGGCCAGCCCGAAGGCCACCAGGTTGTTGACCACGTGCATCCCGATGGCGGCCTCGAGGCCACCGATCAGGATGACGCTCAGCGCGGCGATGACGCCGAAGGAGAAGCGGTCGAAGAAGAGCGGGAAGTTCTGCGAGCCGTGCGCGAAGGCGAAGCCGGTCGAGGTGATGACGACGGCCACGGCCTGCGCCACGCGGTGCGCCACGCCCTCCGAGAGCCCGAGCCGGCGTCCGATGCCGTGGGAGAGCGCCGAGAAGGCCTGCAGCAGGTAGGCGCGGAAGCCGTACTCCTCGCCCACGGCCTGCAGCGGCGTGGTCAGCAGCACCACGAGCAGCAGCGCGACCGTCTGGCCGGTCCACGGGGCCAGCTGGGCGTCGGGGCCGCCGGCCTCCTCGAGACCACCGGGCAGCACCGTGGCCACGAGCACGGAGAGGAAGAGGCAGGGCACCGCCAGGCCGAGGCAGGCCCACAGCAGCCGCCAGCGCAGGAAGGGCTGCACCGAGGCCAGCCAGCGCGGACGCATGCCGTGCAGCAGGCGCATCGTGCCCCACGAGAGCGGGATCAGGGCGGCGAGCCCGAGGTTGACGTAGAGCAGCAGCGACGGGGTGAGCGACTGCATCGTCATGGCGTCGAGCACCCGGTCGACGTAGGCCTCGTCACCGCCCTCGAAGGCGGCGCCGACCAGCAGCACGGGCAGCAGCAGCACCTGGGCGGCGAGCACCCCCACCACGAGCAGCAGGATGCCCAGCAGGGGGCGCCACCAGGCGTAGCCGTGCGTGCGGAGCATCGCGTCGTAGGAGCGCGGCTCCGGGTGCGGGTGCGCCGGGCGCGCCGGCGGCCCCTGGGGACCCTGGGGCCAGGCGGGAGCGCCGTACGGCGTGGGGTACGGCGTCCCGTACGGCTGCGGCGCCCCGTGCGGCTGCGGCGGCCCCGGCGGGTACGGCGGCTGGGTCACGGGGACACCGCGGGACGGGGAGCGCCGTCGAGTCGGCGCAGCGACTCCTCGCGACCCAGCAGCTCCAGGGACTCGAAGAGCGGCGGCGAGACCTGGCGACCGGTGACGGCGACCCGCACCGGGCCGAAGGCGAGCCGCGGCTTGAGCCCGCGCTCCTCCACCAGCGCGGTGCGCAGCGCCTCCTCGATCGACGCGGTCGTCCACATGTCGAGGCCGGCCAGGGCGTCGCGCGCGGCGTCGACCACGGCGCGCCCGTCACCGACGAGCTGCTTGGCGACCGCCGCGTCGTCGTAGACGACCTCGTCGGCGAAGAGGAAGCCCAACATCGGCGCTGCCTCGGTGAGCTTGTTCATCCGCTCGTGCACCAGCGGCATCGCGGCGGCGAGCAGCTCGGCCTGGGCCGGGGTCACCGGGTCGGCGAGCACCCCCGCGTCCTGCAGGTACGGCGTGGCGCGGGCGGTCATCTCCTCCAGCGTGAGCATGCGCATGTGCGAGGCGTTGATGGCCTCGGCCTTCTTGAGGTCGAAGCGGGCGGGGTTGGGGTTGACCCGGCGCACGTCGAAGGCCTCGACCATCTCCTGCAGCGTGAAGACGTCGCGGTCCTCGGCGATGGCCCAGCCCAGCAGGGCGAGGTAGTTGAGCAGCCCCTCGGGCAGGAAGCCCTCGTCGCGGTAGCCGAAGAGGTGGGCCTGCGGGTCGCGCTTGGAGAGCTTCTTGCTGCCCTCCCCGAGCACGAAGGGCAGGTGGCCGAACTCCGGCACCCCCTCCGAGATGCCCAGGTCGACCAGCGCCCGGTGCAGCGGGATCTGGCGAGGCGTGCTCGAGAGCAGGTCCTCGCCGCGCAGCACGTGGGTGATCCGCATCAGGGCGTCGTCGACCGGGTTGACCAGCGTGTAGAGCGGGTCGCCGTTGGCACGGCAGAGCGCGAAGTCGGGCACGTGCTCGGTCTCGAAGGTGACCTCGCCGCGCACCAGGTCCTGCCAGGTGACGCTGCCGTCGGGCATGCGGAAGCGCACCACCGGCAGCCGGCCCTCGGACTCGAAGGTCGTGCGCTGCTCGGCGGAGAGCTCGCGGCAGAAGCCGTCGTAGCCCATGACCTTCGAGCCGCTGGCCTTGCGGCGCGCGTCGACCTCCTCGGTGGTGCAGAAGCAGTCGTAGGTGTACGACGAGTCGGCCAGCCGCCCGAGCACGTCGAGGTAGAGGGAGCTGCGCTCCGACTGCAGGTAGGGGCCGTGGTCGCCGCCGACCTCGGGACCCTCGTCCCAGTCGAGCCCGAGCCAGCGCATCGCGCCGAGCATCGACTCGTAGGACTCCTGGGTGCTGCGCGCCTTGTCGGTGTCCTCGATGCGGAAGACGAAGGTGCCGCCGTGGTGGCGTGCGAAGGCCCAGTTGTAGAGCGCGGTGCGGGCGAAGCCGACGTGGGGCGACCCGGTCGGCGAGGGGCAGAAGCGGACGCGCACGCCCGCCTCGGGGGTGGTCGCGGTCTCAGTCACGGGCCACCACCGTGTTGGTGAGGTTGCCGATGCCCTCGACGAAGACCTCGACCTCGTCGCCGACCGCCATCGGGCCGACGCCCTCCGGCGTGCCGGTGAGGATGACGTCGCCGGGCAGCAGGGTCATCACGCTGCTGACGTGGGCGATCAGGGTGGGCACGTCGAAGATCAGCTGCGAGGTGCGGCCGTCCTGCACCGTCTCGCCGTTGAGGAACGTGCGCACCGCGAGGTCGCTGATGTCGAGCTCGGTCTCGATCCAGGGTCCGAGCGGGCAGAAGGTGTCGAAGCCCTTGGCGCGGGTGAACTGGCCGTCCTTCTTCTGCAGGTCGCGCGCCGTCACGTCGTTGGCCACGGTGTAGCCGTAGACCACGTCGGCCCAGCGCTCCTTCGGCACGTCCCGGCAGATCCGGCCGATCACCACGGCGAGCTCGCCCTCGAAGTCGACGCGCTCGCTCTGCTCGGGGTGGACGACGCGGTCGCCCGGCCCGACCACCGAGGTGTTGGGCTTGAGGAACATCAGCGGCTCGGTGGGCACCTCGTTGCCGAGCTCGGCGGCGTGGGCCGCGTAGTTGCGTCCGATGCCGACGACCTTGCTCCGTGGCAGCACCGGCGCGAGCAGGCGCACCGCGCTCAGCGGCACCTGCTCGTCGGTCGGCGAGATGCCGACGTGCAGCGGGTCGCCCGCCAGCACCGTCACCACCGCGTCGTCGTCCGGCTGCCCGAATTCGTCGAGCTCTCCGCTGACCACTCCGTAGACGGGGTCGTCGCCCGTCGTGAACCGCGCGATTCTCACCAGGTGAGCCTCACGACCGTGCTCCGACCACCCCCCCCCAGTGCGGGGGGTCGGCGCCCGGGGGCTCTC
>JBQGFI010000015.1:0-5864 GCA_052040065.1 Marmoricola sp. | reverse complement strand
GCACGCCGAGGACACCGAGACCGGCGGCGGCGGCGGTGCGCGCCACGTCGTCGACGCCCAGGGTCGCCCAGCGGAACGGGCGGCTGCGGCGGTCGCTGGTGTGGAGCGAGGCCCAGCACTGCACGACCGCGGCGCCGGGCTGGTCGAGCTCGACGACGATGCGACCACCCGGGACCACGATCGTGCGGACCCGGTCCAGCAGCCGGACCGGGTCGCCGCCGATCCCGATGTTGCCGTCGGCCAGGAGCGCGGAGTGCCAGCGGCCCTCGCCAGGCAGCGGGTCGAAGACGTCGCGCCGGATCGCGGGCACGCCGCGGTCGACGGTCATCGCGACGGCGGCCGCGACGACGTCGATGCCGAGGGTGAGCTGCCCGTGGGCCGACAGCGCCTCGGTGAGCCGGCCGGGGCCGCACCCGATGTCGAGGGTCGGGCCGTCGCACAGCGCGACGAGCGCGTGGTCGCACTCGTCGGCCGCCCGGCTCCAGAGCTGCATCGGCAGGTCGACCGGTTCGTCGCCGATCCCCACCACGACCGTGGGGGCACCGTCGAGGGCGCTGGTGAAGACCTCGCTGAAGGACTGCTCGATCATCGCCGCACGTCCCCGCGGAGGGCGTGCCAGGCCTCGGCGAAGCGGGTGCCGGGCGCCACACCGGCGACGAGGTCGGCGTCGGCCACCTCGTCGACGTCGGTCATCGCGGCGCCGTGGGCGACCCGGGCGCCGGCCCGCTCGAGAGCGGCCTGCGTGTGGGCGAAGGTCTGCTCGCTCGACATCGGCACCTGCGCCAGGTGGCGTACGACGACCGCGTCCCGCCGTGCCAGCGCCCACCAGCCGCCGTCGGTGGCCGGGGCCAGCACCGCGTCGTGGCCGTCCAGCGCTGCGGCCACGGCGTGCAGCGCGTCGGCGGTGACCTGGGGGGTGTCCATCCCGATCTGGACCACGACCCCGTCGCCGGCGTCCTGGTGGGCCCGGACCAGTCGCTCGGCGAAGCCGTCGCCGCGCTGCGCGGTGATCGTCCAGCCGTCGAGCGCTGCCGTGATCTCCGCCCCGCGCACGGCGCCCGCCAGGTCGCCGGCGAGGCTCAGGTGTCCCGCGCCGCCCGTCTCGTGGCAGGCGTCGATCGTGTCGAGGAGGGCCGCGGCGGCGAGGTCGGCCGCGCGATCGTCGCCGACCAGCGCGCCCAGGCGCGTCTTCACGCGGCCGGCGACCGGCGCCTTGGCGACCAGCAGGAGCTTCACCGGAGCACCCGCCAGAAGTCACGCGCCGTCCGGGCGGTCCCGACGACCGAGCCCGACACCTTGGAGCGGGTGCCAGCGGCGCGCGGGTGGTAGTCGACGTCGTGCTCGCTCACCCGCCACCCGGCGACGGTGATCGCCTGCAGCAGCTCGACCGGGTAGCCGAAGCGCCGGTCCTCGAGGCCGAGGTCGAGCAGGGCCTGGCGCCGGCACACCCGCATCGGCGCGATGTCGTGGGCGTCCATCCGGATCCGGTTGCGCAGCCAGGTGGTGATCAGCGCGTTGCCGGCGCGGGCGTGCCACGGCCAGACCCCGCGCCGCACGGGACGACGTCGCCCCACGGCGATGTCGGCGCGGCCCGACGTGACGTCGGCGAGCAGCGGCAGCAGCTGCTGGGGGTCGAAGGAACCGTCGCCGTCCATCACCGCGACGTAGTCGGCGGTCGCGGCCTCGATGCCGGCGTGCACGGCGGCGCCGTAGCCGGGGGTCGACTCGGTGACCACCCGGGCGCCGAGCTCACGGGCGACCGCGGCGGTGTCGTCCCGCGAGCCGTTGTCCACGACGATCACCGAGAAGGTCGCCGGGACGCGCGGCAGCAGGTCCGTCAGGGCAGGCGCTTCGTCCCGGCAGGGGAGCACGAGGTCGCAGGTGGGCACGACCTCGACGCTAGGAGACACCCGCACCCCCCGACCATGCTTCGCACCCTTACGGACCTGTGACATGTACCCACGCAGCCGCCGTCCACGCATCGCCTCCCTAGGCTGCACGTCATGACGAACGCCGGCACCACGCGTCGCGCGGTGCTCGGCCTGGTGGTCGCACTGGTGCTGGTCGGCCTGGGGTTCGTCGTGCCGCCGCTCACCGGATGGGACGTCGACGCGCGCAGCGACATGGTCGGCCTGCCGCCGCTGCACGGCTTCGTCGACGTGCGCTTCTCGGCGACCTCGGTGCTGGCCGTCCTGCTCGCCGCAGCCGGCGTGTGGCGTGGTGAGGCCCTGGCCCGGACGCTGTCGTGGCGCCACCTGCTGCTGGCGTCGTACGTCGTGGGGCTGGTGTGGTTGCTCGTCCTGGCGCTGGTCGACGGCGAGGTCGGCCTGACCCGGGTGATGGTCTCGCCGACCGAGTACATGGTGTCAGCGCGGGAGATCACCGACGTGCCGGCCATGCTGCAGGAGTACGTCGACCGCATCCCCTACACCGCGCCCGACAACTGGCCGATCCACCTCGCCGGCCACCCGCCGGGAGCAGTGCTGTTCCACGTCGCGCTGGTGCGGCTCGGGCTCGGGGGCGACCTCGTCGCGGCCCTGGTGATCGTCGCGATCGCCGCCACCGTCCCGCTGGCGACGATGACCACCCTGCGGCTGCTCGGCGCGGAGGGCATGGCCCGGCTGGCTGCGCCGTTCCTCGTGCTCTCGCCGGCGGCCGTCTTCCTGGCGGTGTCGGCCGACGCGGTCTTCGCCGCCCTCGCGGCCTGGGGGCTGGCATGCCTTGCGGCGTCCGCTCGGGCGCGGTCGCGGGGCGCGCTGGTCGGGTGGGGCATCGGGGCCGGGCTGCTGCTCGGCTGGTGCGTGATGAGCTCCTACGGCCTGCCGCTGCTGGGGATCCTCGCGCTCGCGGTGCTGTGGCTCGCGCGCTCGTGGTGGCCGCTGCCGCTCGCCGCTGTGGCTGCGCTGGCGGTCGTGCTCGGCTTCGCGGTGCTGGGATTCGCGTGGTGGGAGGCCTACCCGGTGCTGCACGACCGCTACTGGGACGGCCTCGCCTCGACCCGGCCGTTCGCCTACTGGGTGTGGGGCAACCTCGCCGCCCTCCTCGTCTCGGGCGGTCCGCTGCTGGGGGCCGGGCTCGCGGTCGCCGCCCGCAGGCAGACGGGTCCGGCGCGCAGCATCGCCGTCCTCACCGGCGCCGCAGCCCTCACCGTCGTGGTCGCCGACCTCAGCCGGATGTCCAAGGCCGAGGTCGAGCGGATCTGGCTCCCCTTCGTGCCGTGGCTGACCATCTCGCTCGCGCTGCTGCCCGGCGGCTGGCGGCGCTGGGGGCTCGCGTTGCAGGTGGTGACGGCCCTCGTCGTGGAGCACCTGCTCTACACGAGCTGGTGACTGCGTGGGTCGAGTGCTGCCGCGGTAGTAGTCGCCGCGAGGCTGCGCACTCGATCCGTCACGTACGGAGGGGCGCGGTCGCGAACTCCCGCAACCCGTCCTCCGGCGAGACCGAGGCGGTGAACCCGAGCTCGCTCGCGGCCAGCGCGGGGGAGGCGACGACGTGGCGGACGTCGCCGGGCCGGAAGCCGCCGGTCACCTCCGGCGCGATGTCGCGGCCGGTGCCCTCGGCGACGCGGCTGGCCACCTCGTGGATCGTCACCGGCCGGCCGGAGCAGACGTTGTACGCCGACCAGTGCGGCGTACTGCCGGCGACGACTGCACCCAGCGCGAGCACGTTGGCGCGGGCGACGTCGTCGACGTGCACGAAGTCGCGCGCCTGGGCGCCGTCCTCGTAGACCTGCGGTGCCTCGCCGCGCTCGAGCGACGAGCGGAACATCGCGGCCACGCCGCTGTAGGGGGTGTCGCGCGGCATCATCGGGCCGTAGACGTTGTGGTAGCGCAGCGCGATCGCGGCGGCGCCGGCCTGGCGCACCCACGACGACGCGTAGTGCTCCTGGGCGAGCTTGCTGGCGGCATAGCTGCTGCGCGGGTCGAGCCGCGCGTCCTCCGGCACCAGCTCCCAGTCGAGCGGCCGGTCGCAGACGGGGCAGTGGTTCTCGAAGTCACCCGCCTCGAGTGCCGCGACCGACCTCGCCTGCGGCACCTGGCGGCCGTGGTCGGTGCACGTGTAGAGCCCCTCGCCGTAGACGACCATCGAGCTCGCCAGCACCAGCCGGTCCACCCCGGCGTCGTGCATCGCGGCCAGCAGGGCGGCGGTGCCGAGGTCGTTGTGGGAGGCGTACGCCGGCAGGTCCCCGACGCGGACGCCGGCCCCGACGATCGCGGCCTGGTGGCACACTGCGTCGACCCCGCGCAGGGCGTCGGTCCAGGCGTCGGAGCCCGCGTCGCGCACGTCGAGCCGGAGCGTCCCCTCGGGAGGCTCGGTCGTGCCGTGCGCAGAGGACAGCATCAGGTCGACGCCGACGACCTCGTGCCCGGCCTCGCCCAGCTGACGGGCGATCGCCGACCCGATGAACCCGGCCGAGCCGGTCAGCAGGACCTTCACGGGCCACTCACCTCGCCCGGCACCTCATAGGTCAGCGCGATGCCGTCCGACCACGTCGCACAGGTGCAGCCGCTCGGGTCGGGGAGGGCTTCGACGGCTGCCGTGAGGATGCCGGTGAGGCGCTCGAGGTTCTGCCTGAAGAGGGCGAAGACCTCGTCCTGGCCGACACCGCCGCCGGACTCGGCGCCGGCGTCCATGTCGGTGACCAGCGCCAGCGAGGCGTAGCACTGGCCCATCTCGCGGGCGAGCTGTGCCTCGGGCGCTCCGGTCATGTTGATGAGGTCCCAGCCCTGTGCGGCGTAGTACTGCGACTCCGCACGGGTCGAGAACCGCGGCCCCTCGACGACGACCATCGTGGCGCCGGTGCGGACGTCTTCGGCGCCGCTCGACAGCGCCTCGGAGACGCCCGGGCAGTAGGGGTCGGCGAAGGGCAGGTGCACCGCCCCCGACTCCACGAAGGAGCCGACCCGGCGATGGGTGCGGTCGACCAGCTGGTCGGGCACGACCAGGTCACCGGGAGCGACCGAGTCGCGCAGCCCGCCGACGGCGCACGGCGCCAGCACCTGGCGTACGCCGAGCGCGCGCAGCGCCCACGCGTTCGCCCGGTAGGGGATGCCGTGGGGCGGGTGGGCGTGGTGCGGACCGTGCCGCGGGACGAACGCCACCGTCCGCCCGGCGACCTCACCGATCGAGATCGGCCCCGACGGATCGCCGTACGGCGTCTCGACGACGTGCTCGGTCGCGTCGGGCAGGAACGAGTAGAAGCCGCTGCCGCCGATCACGGCGACCTCGGCGCGGGGAGAGGTCACCCGCCCACCCTAGGAGCCCGGCCCGGTCGGTATCTGAGGACGCCCTGCAGGTCAGGACGGCCTCATGACCTGCACCACGTCCTCAGATACCCCGGGAGCGGTCAGTCCTCGGAGGAGCCGGCCGACTTCTTCTTGATCAGGTCCATCACGGTGGAGTCGGCGAGGGTGGTGACGTCGCCGACCTCGCGGTGCTCGGCGACGTCCTTGAGCAGGCGGCGCATGATCTTGCCGGAACGGGTCTTCGGCAGCTCGTCGACGACCATGATCTGGCGCGGCTTGGCGATAGCGCCGATCTCCTTCTGCACGTGCTTGCGCAGCTCCTCGACGATGTCGGCGCCGCCGTCGCCGGCCGACTCGCGGAGGATCACGAAGGCGCACACCGCCTGGCCGGTGGTCTCGTCGGCCGCACCCACCACGGCCGCCTCGGCGACCTTCGGGTGGGACACGAGCGCCGACTCGATCTCGGTCGTGGAGAGCCGGTGGCCCGACACGTTCATCACGTCGTCGACGCGGCCGAGCATCCAGAGGTCGCCGTCCTCGTCCTTCTTCGCGCCGTCGCCGGCGAAGTAGAAGCCCTGCTTGGGGTAGCGCGACCAGTAGGTGTCCTTGAACCGCTCG
>JBQGFI010000014.1:0-5533 GCA_052040065.1 Marmoricola sp. | reverse complement strand
CATCGACTACCACCCGAGCTTCGGCGCGATGCCCTTCGGCAAGGTGCTGTGCACCAGCGTCAACGACGCGGTGCTGCACGGCCTGCCGCACGACTACGTGCTCGCCGACGGCGACCTGCTCAGCGTCGACTTCGCGGCCAGCGTCGACGGCTGGGTCGCCGACTCGGCGGTCAGCGTGGTGGTCGGGCAGGCGGACCCGCAGGACCTCGCGCTCATCGACACCACCGAGCGCGCGCTCGCGGCCGCGATCGAGGTCGCCCGGCCCGGCAAGCGGCTCGGCGACGTGAGCGCGGCCATCGGCGACGTCGCGCGCGCCGAGGGACTGGGCCTCAACCTGCAGTTCGGCGGCCACGGCGTCGGTCGCACCATGCACGGCGACCCCCACGTCGCCAACGACGGACGTCCCGGCCGCGGCTTCAAGCTGCGGCCCGGACTCGTGATCGCGATCGAGCCGTGGTTCCTGCAGACCACCGACGAGTTGCGCACCGACCCCGACGGCTGGACCCTGCGTAGCGCCGACGGCTCCCGCGGCGCCCACTCCGAGCACACCGTCGCCATCACCGTCGACGAGCCGATCGTGCTCACCGCACGCGACTGAGCGACGCCGGGCGGGCCCGGCTTGACAGGAGGCCGTGACGGCGGTCACGGTACGTACAACTAGTACGTACAAGTTGTCTGCCCACCGGTCGGAGCCCGCATGTCCTCGAATCCCGCTGCCGAGCGCAGCATCCTGCCCCTCTACGACGCCATGAGCCGCCTCCCCGGCGGGCTGATGCTGCTCCCGCTGGTCCTGGGGTCGGTGGTCGGCACCTTCGCGATGCCGGCGCTGGAGATGGGCAGCTTCACCACCGCGCTCTTCCTCGACAGCGCGCTGCCGCTGATCGCGCTGCTCATCTTCGCGACCGGCACCCACGTCTCGGTGCGCACCTCCGGGCCGGTCCTGGCCCACGCCGCGGTGATCCTGACGGCCAAGTCGCTGATCCCGGCCACCCTGGTGGTGCTGCTCGGCACGGTGGTGGGGCTCGACGGCGTCGCCGGGATCTCGATACTCGCCCTGCTGGTCATCGTCGACAACTCCAACGGCGGCCTCTGGCTGGCCTTCACCGGCAAGTACGGCGACAAGCGCGACCGCGGCGCCTACATGGCCTCGGCGGTCAACGACGGCCCCTTCCTCTCCATGCTCTTCCTCGGCGTCTCCGGGCTGGCGGCCATCCCCTTCACCCTGCTGCTCGCCGCGATCCTGCCCTTCCTGCTCGGCATGCTGGTAGGCAACCTCGACCCGCGCTGGCGCGAGGTGCTGCGGCCCACGCCGAGCATCGTCATCCCCTTCTTCGCCTTCGCGCTGGGCACCGGCATCGACCTGGGCAACGTCGTCCGCGGCGGCGCCTCCGGCCTGGTGGTCGGCCTCGTCACGGCGCCCCTCACCGGCGCGCTGGTCTACCTCGGCTACAAGCTGGTTCTGCGCCGTGGCGCCAAGTCCGGCCTCGGCTTCGCGGCCGGGACCACGGCGGGCAACGCCATCGCGACCCCGGCCATCGTCGGTGCGGCGGACCCCCGCTTCGCGCCGTACGTCGAGACCGCGACGGCGCAGGTGGCGGCCGCGGCCCTCGTGACCGCGATCGTCGCGCCGCTGGTCGCCTCGTGGGTGCTCAAGCGGGAGGGCGGCCTCACGATCGTCGACGAGGAGGGCAACGTCGAGGACGAGCAGGGTGTGCGCCTGTGACGGGTGCGTGGCGCCGCGCCCGGATCGTCGCCGACGACCTGACCGGCGCCAACGACACCGGGGTGCAGTTCGCCGAGGCGGGGTGGGCGACCACGCTGCAGCGCCGTCCGGCGCCGGAGCGCGTCGCGGGCCGGGGCGACGTGGCGATCGCCGTGACCACCGACTCCCGGGCTGTCGTGGACGCCACCGCGCGCGAGGCCACGAGCGCCGCCTGTGCGCAGGGCGACACCTCCGAGGTCGAGCTGACCTACCTCAAGATCGACTCGACCATGCGCGGCTCCGTCGCCGCCCAGGTGCACGGCGCGCTCGAGGCGCGACGGCGCGAGCGTGCCGACGCCTTCGTGGTGCTCTGCCCGGCCTACCCGGCGATGGGACGCACCGTCGTCGACGGGCAGGTGCTCGTCGGCGGCGAGCCGGTCACCGACTCCCCGGCGGGCTCCGACCCGGTGACGCCGGTGCGCCACGCCGGTCTCACCACGCTGGTGCCGGGCGCCGTGGCGGTGCCCGTGGCCCCGGACGCCGACGCGTGGCGCACGGCCCTGACCGAGGCGGCCCGCGGTGCCGACGTGGTCGCGGTCGACGCCCGCACCGACGCCGACCTCGACCTGCTGGCCAGGGTGCTCGCCGGGCTCGGCGACCGGGTCGTGGCGGCCGGCTCGGCCGGCCTGGCCGGACCGCTGGCCCGGCACTGGCGCTCGAGCACCGGTGGTGCGACGGCCCGACCGTCGCGCCGCACCGGGGGCCGCGCGCTCGTCGTCGTCAGCTCCCACCACCGAGTGGCCCGCGACCAGGCGCACCGGCTCGGCGCGCGGCCCGACGTCGGCGTCGTCGTGACGACCTCGGCGGCGCTGGAGAGCGGCGACGTGCCCGCGACACCCTCGGACGACTGGGTCGTCCTGCTCTCGCCGGAGCAGCGCACCACCCACGAGAGCGCGCACGTGGCGCGCGCCATGGCCCACTGGGCGGCCGCGTGGGTGCGCACCGCGCCGGCCCGCTTCGACAGCCTGGTGCTGGTGGGCGGCGACGGCGCGGAGGCGGTGCTCACCGCGCTCGACGCCGACGGCATCGCGCTGCACGGCCGGCTCCTCGAGGGCGTGCCGGACGGCACGCTCGTCGGCGGAGCCGCCGACGGCGTCCGCATCGTCACCAAGGCCGGTGGCTTCGGCGACCCCGACACCCTGCTCGACCTGCACACCCGCATGACCGACGACCGAACCGACCTCATGGAGACCTCCAGATGACTTCCGACACGACCACGCGGCCGGTGCTCGCCCTCACCCTCGGCGACGTCGCCGGCATCGGGCCGGAGACGACCGTGCGCACGCTGCTGCACCACCCGGGGTTGCGCGAGGAGTGCGTTCCCGTGGTGATCGGCGACGCCGCCGTGCTGCGGCGCGCCTGCACGCTGCTGGGGGAGGACCCCGCGAAGGTGCGCGTGCTCGACTAGGTGGAGCAGGCGACCAACGACCCCGGGCTCGTCGAGGTGCTGCAGACCGGGCCCTCGCTGGACCACATCCCCTTCGGAGAGCTGCACCGCGACGCGGGCGACGGCTCCTACCGCTTCGTCGTGGCCGCGACCGAGCTGGCCAAGCAGGGCCGGGTGCAGGGCATCGTCACCGCGCCGCTGAACAAGGCGGCGATGCACGAGGCCGGCCACCGCTACCCCGGGCACACCGAGCTGCTCGCCGAGCAGTTCGGCGTGGAGAACTTCTCGCTGGTGCTCTCGGCGGGCGACCTGTACTTCTTCCACCTCACCACCCACGTCTCGCTGCGCAACGCGATCGACCACGTCACCCCCGAGCGCACCGACGCCGTGCTGGACCTGGTGGGCGCCTTCACGCGCGCCCTCGGCCGGCCTGAGGAGCGGATCGGCCTGGCCGGGCTGAACCCCCACGCCGGGGAGAACCGGATCTTCGGCGACGAGGACGCCGACGTCCTGGCACCGGCGGTCGCCCGCGCCCAGGAGCGGGGCCTGGCGGTCCACGGACCGCTCCCCGCCGACGCGCTGATCCCGCAGGCGGTCCAGGGGAAGTGGAACCTCGTGGTCGTCTGCTACCACGACCAGGGGCACGCGCCGTTCAAGGCGGTCTACGGCGACGACGGGGTCAACATCACCGTCGGGCTGCCCGTCGTCCGGGTTTCGGTCGACCACGGCACCGCCTTCGACATCGCCGGCCAGGGGATCGCGCGCGAGGCCAGCCTGGTGCTGGCCACCCGCCGCGCGGCCGAGCTCGCGCCCGGGTGGGGCCACGTGTGGCGCACGGCGCAGCAGGGGGCAGGGACAATGGGGGCGTGAGCCGCACCCCCCTGCACGCCCGCGTGGCGGCCGACCTGCGCGGCCGGATCCGCGACCGGGAGCTGAGCCCCGGTGACCTGCTGCCGAGCGAGAGCGCGCTGCAGGAGCAGTTCTCGGTCTCCCGCTCGGTGGTCCGGCAAGCGCTGGCCACCCTCGAGGCGGAGGGACTGCTGCGCCGTGCCCAGGGGCGCGGCAGCGTGGTCGCCCCGCAGCGCGAGCTGCACCGCGAGGTGGGTCTGTCGACCGGCCTGATGGCCCAGGTGACGCGCACCGGCTCGGCGACCACGACCCGGATGCTGCGCTTCGAGCGCGACCGGTCCTCCGAGCGGCTGAGCGGGCTCGGCGACGACGTCGTGGTGCTGGAGCGGCTGCGCAGCGTCGACGGGTGCCCCGCGGCGTTCATCCCCACCCACCTGCCCGGCGACGTCGCCGACGCCCTGGACCGCGAGGGGCTCACCGACGCCTCGCTGCACGAGGCCATCCGGGCGGCGACCGGCAGGCACGTGGCCGACGGACGACGCACGGTGCGGGCCGTGGCCGCCGCGGCACCGCTCGACGAGCACCTGACGGTGGCCCCGGGGACGCCGCTGCTGCTGCTCGAGGGTGTCAGCCTCGACCAGGAGGGGCGCGCGCTCGAGGTCTTCTCGACCTGGCACCGCTCCGACCTGGTCGCCTTCGACCTGCCGCTGCTCCCGACGGCGACCACGCCGCCCGACGTCCACCAGCGTGTCGAGAGGGCCGGCGACCTCGCCGCCCAGGTGCTCACCGAGCTGCGGCAGCTGCGCGACGAGCTCTGAGGTCCTGTCCCCGGTCGGGGTCATGATGTCGGGATGGTGGACTTCTCCAACACCCGTGAGCTCGAGGGCGCGACGTTCTACCGGGCCAGCCTCAAGGGCGCGACCCTGCGATCCTCGGACGTCAGCGACGTGACCATGCGCAGCGTCGACGTGGGCGGGCTCGACATCGACAGCCACGACCTGGCCTTCGGCACGCTGCTCGTCAACGGCGTTGACGTGGTGCCGCTGGTCGAGGCCGAGCTCGACCGGCTCTTCCCGGGCCGCGCGCTGCAGCGCTCGCAGACGCCCGAGGGACTGCGCGAGGGGTGGGTCGCCGTGCAGGCCGCGTGGGACGACACGGTCTCCACCACGCCACGGGAGCTGGTCGACGCCCACGTCGAGGACGAGTGGTCGCTCGCGCAGACCCTGCGCCACCTCGTGCTGGCGACCGACGCGTGGCTGCGTGGCGGCATCCTGGGCGTGGCGCAGCCCTTCCACGAGATCGGCCTGATCTTCACCGGCGCCGCCGAGATGGGCTACGACGTGTCGGTCTTCCGCGCCGACCCCCCGGCGTACGAGGAGGTCCTCGAGGTGCGCGCGGAGCGGCAGCGGCTGGTCACCGACTTCCTGGCGACGGCGACGCCCGAGCTGCTGGCGGAGGAGCGCGCCAACCCCTGGGGCGGCGGTGACGACTGGCGCCCCACGGTCGGCGACTGCCTGCGCGTGATCCTGGAGGAG
>JBQGFI010000013.1:0-4222 GCA_052040065.1 Marmoricola sp. | reverse complement strand
GTCGAGACCCTCGACCTCGCCGCCGACGGTGAGCTTGATGCCGGTGAGCTGGAAGCCGCCGCGGGCCTCGTCCGGGCCCAGGGAGACCTCGGCGGTCACGTCGAGGCTCTGCGGGGTGCCGCCGGCCTCGGCCACGAGGGCGGAGAGCTGCATCGCGTAGCAGGAGGAGTGCGCCGCGGCGATCAGCTCCTCGGGGCTCGTGGTCCCGCCGGCCTCGTCGGCGGCGCGCTTGGGGAAGGAGACGTCGTAGGTGCCGACGCGCGAGCTGGACAGCTCGACCTGGCCAGAGCCCTCCTGCAGGGAGCCGTTCCAGGCGGTGCGAGCGGTACGGGTGGGCATGCGCTTCTCCTCTTCGTCGGGGCGTGCACCGAAAAACATCTTGTGCACAAGACGATTGTAGGCTGGGTATCCTGGGAGGACAAGCAACCCGGAGGGGGTCGCCCCGTGCGAACGCTCGACCAGATGCTCTGCTTCGACCTGTACGCCGCGTCCCGCGCCGTCACGGCGCTGTACCGGCCGCTCCTCGAGCCGCTGGGTCTCACCTACCCGCAGTACCTCGTGCTGGTCTCGATGCCGGAGCAGGACGCGCTCTCGGTCAAGCAGCTCGCGGCGCTGCTGCAGCTCGACCACGGCACGCTGAGCCCGCTGCTGCGACGCATGGAGGCGGCCGGGCAGCTCTCGCGCACCCGCTCGTCGATCGACGAGCGCGTCGTCGAGGTGCGCCTGACGCCCGACGGGCGCCGGGTGCGCCAGGAGTTCGAGCAGGTGCAGTGCGCGGTCGAGGAGACGCTCGGGCTCAGCGAGGCCTCGCTCGGGGAGCTGCGCCACACGCTGCGGCACATGACCGGTCAGGTGCGCGAGCGGCTCGGCGACCTCGAAGTTAGCGGTCGTTAACTCCGCGGGCTACGATCCCGCGCATGAGCTTCGAGATCTCCGAGGACCACGAGCAGTTCCGCCGCGTGGTGCGCGACTTCGCCGAGAAGACCATCGCCCCGCACGCGGCGCGGTGGGACCGCGAGCACCACTTCCCGGTCGACGTGGTGCACCAGATGGGCGACCTCGGCCTCTTCGGCCTCACCGCGCCCGAGGAGTTCGACGGCGCCGACGGCGACTTCACCAGCCTGTGCGTGGCCATCGAGGAGATCGGTCGCGTCGACCAGTCGATGGGCATCACGCTGGAGGCGGCGGTCGGGCTCGGCATCAACCCGATCCAGACCTACGGCACCCCCGAGCAGCAGCAGACCTGGCTCCCGGACCTCGTCGCCGGCCGCACCCTGGCGGGCTTCGGCCTGACCGAGCCGGGTGCCGGCTCCGACGCCGGCGCCACCCGCACCCGGGCCGAGCTGCGCGACGGGGAGTGGGTGGTCGACGGCGCCAAGCAGTTCATCACCAACTCCGGCTCCGAGATCACCAGCGTCGTCACCGTCACGGCCCGCACGGGCGAGCGTCCCGACGGCCGTCCGGAGATCTCCGCGATCATGCTGCCGAGCGGCACGCCGGGCTTCACCGCCGAGAAGGCCTACGACAAGCTCGGCTGGCACGCCTCCGACACCCACCCGCTCTCCTTCGACGGGGCCCGGGTGCCCGAGGACCACCTGCTCGGCGAGCGCGGGCGCGGCTACGCGCAGTTCCTGGCCACGCTCGACGACGGCCGCGTCGCCATCGCGGCGCTCGCCGTCGGCTGCCTGCAGGCCTGCCTCGACATGAGCGTGCAGTACGCCGGCGAGCGCACCACCTTCGGCGTCCCGATCGGGCGCAAGCAGGGTCTGGCCTTCCAGGTCGCCGACCTCGAGGTGATGCTCGCGGCCAGCCGGCAGCTGACCTACCGCGCCGCGTGGATGAAGGACGCCATGGCCGGCAAGGCCGGCGGCGGCTCCACCCCGTCGATGCAGGACTTCAAGCAGGCCGCCGCGGTGGCCAAGCTCTACGCCACCGAGGCCGCCGTCACCGGCACCCGGATCGCCACCCAGGTCTTCGGGGGCTACGGCTTCATGGAGGAGTACCCCGTCACCCGCTTCTACCGGGACGCCAAGGTGCTCGAGATCGGCGAGGGCACCAGCGAGGTCCAGCGGATGCTCATCGCCCGCGGTCTCGGCCTGCCCGTGGAGTGAGCACCGGGTCGGCGGGCCGTCAGGGTGCTTTTGGGGCCAAGAGGCCGCGACACGCCGAGCCCGACCGGCCGATCCGCCGGAAGACCGCGCCGTCGGGACCGCAGCCGGCGCGCGCGTACGGCGTCAGCGGGGCGAGCGCCAGAAGTCGGTCCAGGCGAAGCCGAGCTCGTCGAGCATCAGGCGCAGCAGCGGGAGGCTGATGCCGACCACGTTGTGGGGGTCGCCGGTGATGCCGGAGACGAAGGCGCCGCCGAGGCCGTCGAGGGTGAAGGCGCCGGCCACCTGGCCCGGCTCGCCGGTGGCGACGTACGCCGCCACCTCGTCGTCGGTGACGTGGGCGAAGCGCACCTGCGTCGCGGCCGAGCGGGCGATCCAGACCTCGCGCTGGGTGTCGATGACGCAGTGGCCGGTGTGCAGCACGCCGGCGCGGCCGCGCATCCGGCGCCAGCGGTCGACGGCGTCGGCCTCGTCGCGCGGCTTGCCGAGGATCTCGCCGTCGAGGTCGAGCACGGAGTCGCAGCCCACGACGACCGCGTTCTTCTGGTCGGCGGCCACGGCGACGGCCTTGAGCTGCGCGAGCTTGGTGGTGTAGTCGGCGGCGTCGGTCACCTCCACGGTGCTCTCGTCGACGCCGCTCACCACGACCTCGGGGTCGAGGCCGGCGCGGCGCAGCGTCGCCAGCCGCGCGGGGGAGGCGGAGGCGAGGACCAGGCGGGGCGCAGCCATCAGCGGGCGCTCGCCCGCCAGGCGCCGAGGCCGTGGCGGTGGGCGAGCAGGTGGGGCTGCCGCACCAGGCGGTGCCGTGCCGACCACTCCGCGCGGCGTCGGGGCGGCTCCTCCGTGCCGCCGGCCGCGGACGCCGCCACGACGGCCACCAGCGCCGCGAGCTGCTCGGGGGTGGGGTCGCCCTTGACCACCCGCAGCAGCGGCGGCTCGACCGGCTCTGTCGTCTCGTCGCCGCTCACAGGGGGATGTTCCCGTGCTTCTTCGGCGGCAGCGTCTCGCGCTTGGAGGCCAGCAGCCGCAGCGCCCGCACCACCTCGACGCGGGTCTCGTGCGGGGCGATGACGGCGTCGACGTAGCCGCGCTCGGCGGCGACGTAGGGGTTGGCCAGGGTGTCCTCGTACTCCGCGATCAGCTCGGCGCGCCGGGAGTCGACGTCCCCGCCGTCGTCGGCGATCGCCTTGAGCTCCTTGCGGTAGACGATGTTGGCCGCACCCTGCGCGCCCATGACCGCGATCTGCGCCGTCGGCCACGCGAGGTTGATGTCGGCGCCGAGGTGCTTGGACCCCATCACGTCGTAGGCGCCGCCGTAGGCCTTGCGGGTGATGATCGTGACGAGCGGCACCGTCGCCTCGGCGTAGGCGTAGATCAGCTTGGCGCCGCGCCGGATGATGCCGTTCCACTCCTGGTCGGTGCCGGGCAGGAAGCCGGGCACGTCGACGAAGGTGAGCACGGGGATGTTGAAGGCGTCGCAGGTGCGCACGAAGCGCGCGGCCTTCTCGCTCGCGTCGATGTCGAGGGTGCCGGCGAACTGCAGCGGCTGGTTGGCCACCACCCCGACGCTGCGCCCCTCGACCCGGCCGTAGCCGACCACGATGTTGGGCGCGAAGAGCTCCATCACCTCGAGGAACTCGCCGTCGTCGAGGACCCCGCCGATGACCTCCTTCATGTCGTAGGGCTGGTTGGCCCCGTCGGGGATCAGCACGTCGAGCGCGCGGTCGTCGTCGGTGACGTCGAGGTCGGCCACCTCGTCGTACGACGGGGGGTCGTCCATGTTGTTCTGCGGGAGGTAGGAGAGCAGCGCCTTGACGTACTCGAGCGCGTCGTCCTCGTCGGCGCCCATGTAGTGGGCGTTGCCCGACTTGGTGTTGTGGGCCCGGGCGCCGCCCAGGTCCTCCATCGTGACGTCCTCGCCGGTGACGGTCTTGATGACGTCGGGGCCGGTGATGAACATGTTGGAGGTGCCGTCGACCATCACGGTGAAGTCGGTGACCGCGGGGGAGTAGACGTGGCCGCCGGCGCAGGAGCCCATGATCAGGCTGATCTGCGGGATGACTCCGCTGGCGTGCACGTTGCGGCGGAAGATCTCGCCGTACAGGCCGAGCGAG
>JBQGFI010000012.1:0-2776 GCA_052040065.1 Marmoricola sp. | reverse complement strand
TCGGCGGTGTCGGCGACCAGCCCCCGGCAGCGCGCCAGCAGCGCCGCGACCTCGGCCGGCGCCCCTGCGGCGTACGCCGCGGCGAACCGCTCCGTGAGCGCGACGGCCTCGTCGCGGCGCCCGAGGCCGACCCACGCCTCGACCAGCAGCGACGCCACCCCGAGCGGCTCACCCATCATCCCGAGGCCGCCGTCCACCTCGAGCCGTTCCTCGAGCAGGGCCGCGACCTCCGCGAGGTCGTCACGGCAGAGCGCGCAGTAGGCGCTGTTCAGGGCGTGGTGGGCGGCCTGGGCGGTCACCTCGGCGCGTCCGAGCATCGCCCACGCCCGCAGCAGCGCGGCCTCGGCCTCCCGGTGGGAGCCACGCGAGGCGTGCTGCCACGCCAGCTGTTCGAGCGCGATCGCGGTGTCGGCCACGAACCCGAGGCAGTCGGCGAGCTCGACCGCCTCGCCGGCGTCGGCAAACGCCTGCTCGTGCTCGCCCACCATCGCGCGACCGCCGGCGCTGAGCGCCAGCAGCGGGACCAGCACCCCGATGGCGCCCCGACGACGCAGGTCGTCGATCCGGGCGGCACCGCGGCGCAGCGCCTCGTCGACGGTGCCGGTCAGCGCGGCGGCGATCGCCATCAGGAGCAGCGCCCGCGGGTCGTCACGCAGCTCCTCGCCGAGAGCCAGTCCCGTGACCTCGTCGAGGGCGGCGTCCGCGGCGGCGTAGTCGCCCGTCAGGAAGCGCGCCAGGCCGGTGACCGCCCGCGCCCGCAGGCGGGTGCCGGCCTCCCCGGCGTTGAGGTGCTCCTCCAGGCGGGTCGCGCACGCGAGGATCGTCGCGACGTCGCTGAGCCTGAAGGCGACCAGGGCCCGCTCGCTGAGCGCGTCGGCCAGCGCACCTCCCCGGAGAAGGCCACAGGCCTCGGCGAGGACGTCGGCGGCCCGCACCACCGACCCGGCGTACTGCTCGACCAGCCCCAGGACCAGCAGCGCCCGGCCACGCGTGGCGGACGAGCACGGGCGCCGGACCACCTCGTCGACGAGCTTGCGGGTGCCGTCGAGGTCGCCGGCGACGAAGCTGTCGCGGGCGGCGTCGGCCAGCCGCTGCGTCGCGAGCTCGGGGTCCGTCGTCAGCAGCGCCGCCCGCCGAAGGTGGACCGACGCCGCGGCGTGTCCCGCCCGCGTGCGCGCACCGTCGGCGGCCTCCACGAGCGCCTGCGCCAACGGGTCGTCCGGCCCGGTGGCGGCCGCCGCTAGGTGGAGGACGCGGTCCTCGCTGCCCGGCGGGAGGTGGTCGGCCAGCCGCTGGTGCGCGGCGCGGGCCCGCGACGGCAGCGCGAGGCGCAGCACCGCGGAGCGGATCAGCGGGTGGCGGAAGCGCTCCCCGCGTTCGTCCGAGACCAGCACCCCGCGTGCGACGGCCTCGTCCAGCGCGGTCCGCGCGGCGACCCGCGGTCCGGCGACCGGGTCGAGCGCGACCAGCAGCAGCGCGTCGACCACCTCCGCGGCGAGCCCGGAGACCACCGGGTCGTAGACGGTGTGGAGCAGGTCGCCGACCGGCAGCGGGTCCGGGAGCGGGGCGGCGCCGCTCCGTTGCGCCACGCTCAGCCGCGCGGCCACCTCGATCAGCACCAGCGGGTTGCCACCGGTCACCGCGTGGAGACGCCCCGCCACCGGTGACGCGACGGTGTCGGCGAGCAGGGTCGCCGCGGCCTCGGCGGCGAGCCCGCCGACCGACAGGACGTCGAGCCCCTGGACGAGGGCACGAGGGGCGGCGTTCTCGCGCGCGGTCATCAGGAACGCCACCCGGTCACCGGACGCCCGGCGGGCGGCGAACACCACGGCCTCCGCCGACTCACGGTCCAGCCAGTGCAGGTCGTCGACCTCGACGAGCACCGGACGCTCCTGCGCGGCTGCGGACAGGACCGCGAGCAACGCGGCGCCGACGAGGAACCGGTCGGTGCCCGCCTGCGGGGGCAACCACCCGACCGCTGCACCCAGCGCCGTCGCCTGGGTCTCCGGGACCTCGGCGAGGAGGTGGCGCACCGGGGTCAGCAGCTCCAGGAGGCCGGCGTGGGCGAGCGCCGACTCCCCCGCCACCCCGCGACAGGCCAGCCGGAGGGCGCCGTCGGCGAGGCCGCGGGAGGCCTCGAGCAGCGCGGTCTTCCCGATGCCCGGTTCCCCGGTCACCAGCAGCGCCGAGGCCGACCCGCCCCGAGCCTCCTCGACCACCCGTCGGAGCACCGCGAGCTCGCGGTCACGGCCGAGGACCGCCGGCGACCTGGGGGATTTGCCCGACGCGGTAGCCGGCGTCTCGCGGCCACCGTGGTCGGGACGCCCGACACCAGGAGGCACGGCCCATGTGGACATCACCAGACATCGTAGGGATCCTCGGCCGCGCGCTGCGCTGCCCGGCGTGGCGGCTGGCGCCGTGGCGGTTCCCCACCAGGGCGGCACGACCGTGACGCGGCCGGGGCTCGGCGAGGTCGACCACGTCGCGCTCACCGTCACCGACCTCGACCGCAGCGAGCGTTTCTACACCGAGGTACTGGGGTTCGTGGTCGTGATGGTGGTGCCGGACGGCCGCATCTGCATGCATCCCGACTCCGACCTGATGCTCGCCCTGGTCCGCCACGAGCAGGGACGCGGCCGCCCCTTCTCCGAGCTCGACACCGGTGTGGACCACCTGGGGCTGGTCGCCTCCTCCCGCGAGGAGCTGGTGCGGTGGGAGCGTCACCTCGCCGACCACGGCGTCCGCTACACGCCCGTCCGTGACGAGCTCTTCGGGT
>JBQGFI010000011.1:0-19569 GCA_052040065.1 Marmoricola sp. | reverse complement strand
CCGAGCTCGGCGCAGAGGCCGGCCGCCTCGCCGTCGCCGGTGTCGAGCACCACGGCGTACGCCGCGTCGCCCGCCGCCGCGAGGCCCGCGAGGCGGTGGCGGTCCTCGACGCCGAGCCGCGCGACCACGGCGACGATGAGTCCGCCCTGCTGGCCCTCGGCGACCCAGCCCAGGTCGAGCCGCTCGCTCGGAGCGGCCGCGAGCACGGCGAGCTGCTCGAGCTGGTGGTGCACCCGGTGACCGACGCCCTCGTCGGCGGCGACGGCGCTCGGCCGGCCGGCATGCCCGGCGGCCGTGCGCAGGTGGACCTCGAAGCCTCGGCTGGCCAGGTGGCGCACCAGCGAGGCGGTCGCCGCGACGGCCGGCTCGAGCGTGGAGGAGTGGCCGTGGCCGCGGTGGCTGAAGCGACGGTGGTCGAGCAGGAGCGTGCAGCGCAGCTGCCACTCCATCTCCTCGCGGCGCACCATCAAGGTGTCGGTGCGGGCGCTGGTCGGCCAGTGGATGCGGCGCAGGTCGTCGCCCCGGCGGTACTCGCGGATGGTGACGTCGGGGTTGCCGCCGCCCAGCAGCTCGCGGGGGCGGTTGTCGCCCGCCCCGGCGAGCCGCCCGCTCAGCGCGATGGCGGGGAGCGCCTCGGTGCGCGGGGTGACGAGCAGGGTGTCGGTGCCGGGCACCGCGCGGGCGACGTCGACGAGCCCCAGCGGGTCGCCGTCGTGCACCAGGGCCGGGCCGAGGGTGTAGCGGCCCCGCTGCGAGGTGCGCAGGAGGTAGCGCAAGGTGGCCTGCGCGCCCGGCGGCATCGGGTCGAGCACGAAGTCGCGCCGGGACCCGAGCAGGCGCGGCAGCTGCTCCTCGACCAGGAGCGGCCCGGTACGGCGGCCGCGGTTGCCGACCTGGACCTCGACCTGCGCGGTCTCGCCCGCCTCGACGCGCAGGGCCCCGAGGTCGCGGTGCAGCCACACCCGGGGCGGGCGCAGGCGCACCAGCAGCCAGGCCAGCAGCGGGGCCGCGAGGACCACCAGCCCGATCCGCACGAAGTCGCGCTGCCCGACCTGGACGCCGCACAGCACGGCGGCGAGCCCGGCTCCCAGCAGGCAGCGGCCCCGGATGGTCATGTCACGCATCGCCGGCTCCGTCGTGCCCGGTCAGCCGGTGCGGGGGACCGGCACGTCGGCGACGGCCTGCGCGACGACGTCGGCCGGTCGGCGTCCGCCCATCGTGGCCTCCATGGTGGGCAGCAGCCGGTGCGGCAGCACCCGGGGCGCGAGGTCGCTCACGTCGTCGGGCAGGCAGTAGTCGCGACCGTGCATCGCGGCCCAGGTGCGCGAGGCCCGCACCAGCTGCAGCGTCGCCCGGGGGGAGGCGCCGAGCCGGAGGTCGGGGGAGCGCCGGGTCGCGGTGGCCAGCGCGACGGCGTACTGCTGCACGGGTGGGGAGACGTGCACGCGGCCGGTCAGCTCGATGAGCTTGCGCACCTCGCCCGCGTCGGTGACCGGCTCGAGCTCCTCGATCGGGCTCACGCCCTCGCGGGCGCTGAGCATCGCGATCTCGGCCGCCTCGGTGGGGTAGCCCATCGACAGCCGCACCATGAAGCGGTCGCGCTGCGCCTCGGGCAGCGCGTAGGTGCCCTCCATCTCGATGGGGTTCTGGGTCGCGATGACCATGAAGGGCGACTCGAGCGCGTAGGTCGACCCGTCGACGGTGACCTGGGCCTCCTCCATGCACTCGAGCATCGCGGCCTGCGTCTTGGGGCTCGCGCGGTTGATCTCGTCGCCGACCACGATGTTGGCGAAGATGCCGCCGGGCCGGAACTCGAAGACCCGGGTGACCTGGTTGAAGATCGAGACCCCGGTGACGTCCGACGGCAGCAGGTCGGGGGTGAACTGGATCCGGCGCACGCTGCAGTCGATCGAGCGGGCCAGGGCCTTCGACAGCATCGTCTTGCCGACGCCTGGCACGTCCTCGATGAGCAGGTGACCGCCGGAGAGCAGTGCGACCAGCGCGGAGCGCACGGTGTCGCCCTTGCCCTCGATGACGGTTCCGACGTTGGCGGCGATCCGGTCGGCCACGGTGCGGACCTCGGCGACCGCGCTGCCCGTCCTCGGGTCGGTCCGGTCGCTCTGCACGGGTCTGCCTCCTCGTGATCCACCCCCCGTGGGTGGCTCAGGCCAGTCAACAGCACCGCACCACATCCAGGGAGGCGTGCGCGGCACCAGCCCGGCAGGAGGGCCGTGGGGCGATTGGGGTGCGTGGGGGGAGGGAAGTGGTGGGAATGTGGTTGACCGTGGGGGAAAGTGGAGTAAAGTGGAGCGCAGTGGAGGACCCAGGTGGTTCTGGGGTGGTGAGGGGAGCGACGGATGTTCTCCGGCACCTACACCCCGAAGGTCGACGACAAGGGCCGGCTCTTCCTCCCAGCGAAGTTCCGTGAGGCGATGAAGGAGGGCCTGGTGATCACTCGTGGTCAGGACCGCGCCCTCGACGTCCGCACCATGCCCGCCTTCGCCGACTTCACCGAGAAGTTCCGGACCGCCCAGCAGACCAACGCCCAGCTCCGCGCCTACGGCCGGATGCTCTTCGCGCTGGCCTCGGAGCAGACGCCCGACAAGCAGGGCCGCATCACGCTGACCCCCGAGCTGCGCGAGTACGCCGGCGTCGGTCGCGACGTGGTCGTGCTCGGCGTCTACGACCGCCTCGAGATCTGGGAGCCCGACGCCTGGCAGCGCTACACCAGCGCGCAGGAGCAGGCCTTCGCGGACCTGAGCGAGGAGATCTTCCCCAGCTTCTGAGCCGCTCCACCCGCACGACAACTCCACATCGGTGATCGCAGGGCCAGGCCCGCGTCCGCTCCACCTCGGGACCCCTCCACGGGTCGTCTGACGCACCTTCCCCGGCGCCAGAAGACCCACTTCCCCTCCACCCCGGGGTGAGCGGACGAGGACCTGGCCCTGCGAGCGCCGTACCGCAGCCCGCGACACCAGCACCAGCGCCGAAACCAGCACCGACACAGCACCCGGGGAGGACCGATGAGCACCGCACCGCTCGAGCGCGTCGACCCCGGGATGGGTCAGGGGTGCACCCCCCGCCGCCGGGTCCGTCACGAGCTGCGTGACGCCGTTGCGGTGATGGCGTTCTCCGCCGTCACCTCCTGCGCGCTCGCCGGACTCCTCACCCTCGTGGTCGGGATCGGGGGGTAGCGGTGCCGACCTCGGAGCCGGGGCAGGGGAGCGCGACCCCCACGCACGTCCCGGTGATGCTGGAGCGCGTCGTGGCGCTGCTCGCACCCGCGCTGAGCCGCCCCGGTGCGACCTACCTCGACGCCACCCTCGGCCTCGGCGGTCACGCCGAGGCCGTGCTCACGTCCTTCCCCGACGTGCACGTCGTCGGCGTCGACCGCGACCCGCACGCGCTCGACCTCGCCGGACGGCGCCTCGCGGCGCACGCGTCGCGGCTCAGCCTGGTGCACGCGGTCTACGACGAGATCCCCGAGGTGCTGCAGGACCTCGGCCTCGCGCGGCTCGACGGCGTCCTCTTCGACCTCGGGGTCTCCTCGATGCAGCTCGACGTGCGCGAGCGCGGCTTCGCCTACGCCGAGGACGCCCCCCTCGACATGCGGATGGACGACTCGGTCGGGACCACCGCCGCCGAGGTCCTCAACACCTACTCCGTCCGCGACCTGGCCCGGGTGCTGCGCACCTACGGCGAGGAGCGCTTCGCCACCCAGATCGCCCGCGCCGTGGTGCGGGCCCGCGAGACCGAGCCCTTCACCCGCTCCGGCCGCCTGGTCGAGCTGCTGCGCGACACCATCCCCGCCCCGGCCCGCCGCACCGGGGGCCACCCCGCCAAGCGCACCTTCCAGGCGCTGCGCATCGAGGTCAACGACGAGCTCGGCGCCCTCACCCGGGCGCTGCCCGCCGCGGTCGACGCGCTGGGCGTCGGCGGCCGGATGGTGGTGCTCAGCTACCACTCGCTGGAGGACCGACTCACCAAGCGCGTGGTCGCGGCCGGCACCACCTCCGTGGCCCCGCCCGACCTGCCCGTCGTGCCCGCCGAGCTGGAGCCGCCGCTGCGCTCGCTCACGCGGGGCTCGGAGCAGGCCACCGCCGAGGAGATCGAGCAGAACCCGCGCGCCGCGTCCGTGCGCCTGCGCGCCGTCGAACGAGTCAACACCAACCGGGGGGACCACGCCGCATGAGCCACCAGCAGCCAGCCGCCAGCACCGGGACCGGCCTGCGGGCCCGCGTCCCCCGCCTCGCGGAGGCGGCCGTCGAGCGGGCCCGCCTGACCGTGGTGCCGCCGCGCGCGCTGGGGCGCACCCAGGCCGCCCGCACCCCCTTCGCGGTGCTCGTCATCGCCCTCCTGGCCGCGGGCGTGGTCGGGCTGCTGATGTTCAACACCCACATGCAGCAGACGTCGTTCACGGCGACGGCGCTGCAGCGCGAGGCGACCGCGCTGACCGCCCAGAAGCAGTCGCTGGTGCTCGAGCTCGACCAGCTGCGCGACCCGCAGCGGGTGGCCCTGGCCGCCCGCGACCTCGGCATGGTGGCGCCCTCGCAGCCGGCCTTCGTGCGGCTCTCCGACGGCCGCGTGCTGGGCCGCCCGGTCCCGGCCACCGGCGCCGACGCCGTGCAGATCCAGCCGGCGCCCGTGGAGAAGCCCGACGAGCTCAAGCGCAAGACCGTCGTGGTGCAGGTCGACCCCGAGACCGGTCGTCCGCTGCCGACCCGGGGAGCCTCCCCGGGTCAGGGCGACTGAGCCGGTAGACAAGTCCCCACCTCGTCCACGCCCCGCCTCCGACCTCCCGGGAGCCTCCCTGTGAGCCGACCCCGCCGCTCCTCGCGCGGTGAGCCCCACGTCCGCCTGCGCGTCGCGCTCATCGCCGTCACGGCGCTGCTGACCGTCTTCGCGGCCCGGCTCGGCCAGATCCAGGGCATCGACGCCGCGTCGTACGTCGAGCGGGCGGGCACCTCGGGCCTGGTCACCATCGACCTGCCGGCGCAGCGGGGCAGCATCCTCGACCGCAACGGCGAGCCCCTGGCCGAGTCGGTCAGCGGCCTGATGCTCGTCGCCGACCCGCAGACCACCGGCCCCAACGCCGAGGCGATCGCCAAGGTCCTGGCCGACCGGCTCGACCTCGACTACTTCGACCAGGTCGAGCGGCTGACGCCGACCGACGAGACGACCCGCTTCGTCTACCTGGCCCGCAAGATCCCGGCCACCCAGGCCACCAGGGTCATCGAGGAGCTGCGCGAGCAGCAGCTCCCCGGCATCGACTCCCGGCCCGACCCGCTGCGCTCCTACCCGGCCGGCGACGTCGGCGGCAACCTCGTCGGCTTCCTCGGCGACGACGGCAACCAGGCCAACGGCGCCGACGGCAACGACCCGATGGCCGGCCTCGAGCTGGCCTTCGACGGCGACCTGGCCGGGACCGACGGGCACGAGACCTACGAGGTCGGCGGCGGCAACCGGATCCCGCTCGGCGACCGCAGCAAGGTCGACCCCGTCGACGGTCGCGACCTGCGGCTCACGATCGACCGCGACGTGCAGTGGTACGCCCAGAAGGTCCTGTGCACCCAGGTGGAGAAGTTCGCCGCCGCCTGGGGCGCGGCGGTGGTGATGGACACCGAGACCGGGGAGCTGCTCGCGCTCGCCGACTGCCCGACGGTCGACCCCGTCGAGCCCGGGACGACGCCGGAGGACTCCCGCGGCAGCCGCGCGCTCGCCGACGTCTTCGAGCCGGGCTCGGTGCAGAAGGTGCTCACCTTCGCCGGCCTGCTCGACGCCGACGAGGTGACGCCGCAGACCCGGCTGACCGTGCCGGGCGAGCTCGAGATCTACGACCGCACCATCCGCGACTGGTTCGAGCACGGCACGCTGCGGCTGACCGCCGCCGGCGCGCTGGCGAAGTCGAGCAACATCGGCACCGCGATCGCGGCCGAGGAGCAGTCGCCCGAGGAGTTCCGCGGCTACCTCGAGGCCTTCGGGCTCGGCTCGCCGACCACGCTCGGCCTGCCCGCCGAGAGCGCCGGGTCGCTGCCCGCGCTGGCGGACTGGAACCGCCTCACCCAGGCGCAGGTGTCCTTCGGGCAGGGCCTCTCGGTCAACGCCGTCCAGATGGCCGCCGCGGTCAACACCATCGCCAACAGCGGCCTGCACGTGGAGCCCAGCCTGGTGGAGGGACGCCGCACCAACGGCGCGGGGCTCGAGGTCGGCACCGGCACCACGGGCGTCGAGCGGGTGGTGAGCGCCGAGGCCGCCTCCGAGACCACCCGGATGATGGAGCTGGTCACGAGCGACGGCGGCAGCGCCCCCAACGCCGGCATCCCCGGCTACCGGGTGGCCGGCAAGACCGGCACGGCGCAGCAGGCCGGCTCCCAGGGCTACGCCAACGGCTACAAGGCGGTCTCCTGCGGCGGCTTCGCCCCGGCCGACGACCCGCGCTTCACCGTCTACGTCGTGGTCAGCGACCCCAAGAACGGCGGCAGCGGCGCCGGCACGGCCGCCCCGGTCTTCCGCCAGCTGATGACCCACGTGCTGCAGCGCTACGCCGTCCCCCCGACGGGTGAGCGCGAGGCCGCCTACCCGCTGTGGTGGAAGCCGAGCGATCGGTAGCGTCCGTCAGGTGCCCGACTCCCCGCCCGCAGCCCCCGGCCGTCCGGGCGCGACACCACCGGTGCCCCTCACCGCGGTGGTCGCCTGGACCGGCGCGGCGCTGCACCCTGCCGCGGCCGGCGCGACGCCCGACACCGGCGTCTCGCTGAGCTCGCAGCGTGTCCACCCCGGCGACCTGTACGCCGCCCTCCCGGGCGCGCGGGTGCACGGCGCGCGCTTCGCCCGCGACGCCGTCGCGGCCGGCGCCGTCGCGGTGCTGACCGACGCCGAGGGCGCCTCCGTGCTCGCCGGGCTCTTCGACGACGGCGTCCCCGTGCCGGTGCTCGTGGTGGAGCGGCCCCGCGCCGTGCTGGGCGACCTGGCTGCGCGCGTGTACGCCGAGCCGGCCCGGGCGCTGCGGCTGGTCGCCGTGACCGGCACCCAGGGCAAGACCACCACTAGCCGGCTGCTCGACGGCGCACTCACGGCGGCGGGGGTGCCGTCGGCGGTGATCGGCACGGTCGGCACCCGGATCCGCGGACGCGAGGTGGCCACCGGGCTCACCACGCCCGAGGCCCCCGACCTGCACGCGCTCTTCGCCGTCATGGTCGAGGAGGGCGTCCGCGCGTGCACCATGGAGGTCTCCAGCCACGCGCTGGTGATGGGTCGCGTCGACGGCGTGCGCTTCGACGTGGCCGGCTTCCTCAACCTCGGCCGCGACCACCTCGACTTCCACCGCGACCAGGAGGACTACTTCGCGGCCAAGGCCTCGCTCTTCACCCCCGAGCGCGCGGCGCGGGGCGTGGTCAACGTCGACGACCCCTGGGGGCGCCGGCTGCTCCGGGTGACGCAGGTGCCGGTCGTCACCTGCTCGGTCGGCGGCGACGCCGACTGGCGTGCGGTCGACGTCGAGCAGGAGGCGTCCGGGTCGTCCTTCACCGTGGTCGGCCCCGACGGCGGGGCCCACCGGGCCCGGGTGCCGCTGGCGGGCAGCTTCAACGTCGCCAACGCGCTGTGCGCGGTGGCGCTCGCGGGGGAGGCCGGCCTCGACGTCGCCGCCGTCGCCGCGGGCCTGGCCGACGCGGGCGGCGTCCCCGGGAGGCTGGAGCGGGTCGAGGCGGGGCAGGACTACCTCGCCCTGGTCGACTACGCCCACAAGCCCGACGCCGTCGAGGCCGTGCTCACGGCCCTGCGCCCCGCCACGCGGGGCCGGCTGCTGCTGGTCATCGGGGCGGGCGGCGACCGCGACACCGGCAAGCGCCCGCTGATGGGCGAGATCGCGGCCCGGCTGGCCGACGTCGTGGTCGTCACCGACGACAACCCCCGCACCGAGGACCCCGCGGCCATCCGCGCCGAGGTGCTGCGCGGCGCCCGCGGCGTCCGTGATGGCGCCGAGGTCGTCGAGGTCGGCGACCGTCGCGAGGCGGTGCGCCACGTCGTGGCCCTGGGCGGCCCGGGCGACACCGTGGTCGTGGCCGGCCAGGGCCACGTGACCCGTCAGACCGTCGGTGCGACCACCCACCCCTTCGACGACCGGGTCGAGCTGCGTCGCGCCATCGAGGAGGTGCGCCCGTGATCCCGGTGACGCTGCGCGAGCTGGCCGAGGTCGTGGACGGTGTCGTCGCCGACGGCGACCCCGAGCTCGTCGTCAGCGCCCCCGCCTTCCTCGACAGCCGCACGCCGGAGCCGGGCGGTCTCTTCGTCGCCTTCGCCGGCGAGCAGGCCGACGGGCACGCCTACGCCGCCGCGGCGGTGGCGGGCGGAGCCGCCGCCGTGCTGGGCAGCCGGCCGACGGGGGTGCCCACCGTCGTGGTCGACGACGCGCGCCGCGCGCTGCAGGAGCTGGCGCGCGTGCAGCTGCGCCGGCTGCGCGACGACGGCGCCCCGGCGGTGGTCGCCGTCACGGGGTCGCAGGGCAAGACCAGCGCCAAGGACCTGCTCGCCCGCGTGCTGGGCGACGCGCAGCCCACCGTCGCGACGGCGGGCTCCTTCAACAACGAGCTCGGCCTGCCGCTCACGGTGCTGCGCGCGACGCCGCAGACCCGCTTCCTGGTGCTCGAGATGGGGGCGCGGGGCCTGGGCCACCTGACCGAGCTGTGCCGGGTGGCGCCGCCCGACGTGTCGCTGGTCCTCAACGTCGGCAAGGCCAACCTCGGCGAGTTCGGCAGCCGCGACAACATCGCCCGGGCCAAGGGCGAGATCGTCGAGGCCCTCACGGTCGAGGGCACCGCCGTGCTCAACGCCGACGACCCGCTCGTGCGCGGGATGGACGCCCGTCGCCCCGGGGTCGGCGTGCTGCGCTTCGGCACCGCCCGCGACGCCGACGTGCGCCTGGAGGGGCTCGAGCTCGACGAGCTCGGCCGCCCCACCTTCGACCTGGTGCACGCCGGTGCCACCGAGGGCGTCGCGATGCGGCTGCTCGGCGCGCACCAGGCCACCAACGCCGCCGCCGCCGCGGCCGTCGCCGTCGGGCTCGGCGTCCCCCGGGCCGAGGTCGCCACGAGCCTGCGCGCGGTCGAGACGCTCACGCGCTGGCGCATGGAGCTCGCCGAGCGCGCCGACGGCCTCGCCGTGCTCAACGACGCCTACAACGCCAACCCCGACTCGATGCGCGCCGCCCTCGAGACCCTCGCCGGCATCGGGTCCCGCTCGGGTCGGCGCACCGTCGCGGTGCTGGGGGAGATGCGTGAGCTGGGCGCCGACAGCGACGCCGAGCACCGGGCCGTCGGTGCCCTCGCCGCCGACCTCGGGATCGACGACGTCGTCGTCGTGGGCGCGCCGGCCCTCGCCGACGGGCGCGACGCGCGCCGCGGCGGCGGCGCGACGCGCCGTACGGCCTCCGCCGACGAGGCCACGGCGTGGCTGCGCCAGAATGTCGCCGGGCCCGACGTGGTGCTGGTGAAGGCCTCGCGCGGCGCGGCCCTCGAGCGCGTGGCCCAGGCGCTGCTGGAGACCGGAGAGGAGGCGCGGTGAGAGCGGTACTGCTCGCGGGAGGCTTCTCGTTGCTGCTGACCCTGATCGGCACCCGCTACGCGATCCGGGTGCTGGCGCAGCGCGGCTACGGCCAGCTGATCCGCGACGACGGCCCGACGACGCACCACACCAAGCGCGGCACCCCCACCATGGGTGGGCTGGTGATCGTGCTGGCCACGGTCGTCTCGTACTTCCTGGCGCTGCTCATCACGGGTCGCGGCCCGTCGGCGTCCTCGCTGCTGCTGCTCTTCCTCTTCGTGGGTCTGGGCACGGTGGGCTTCCTCGACGACTACATCAAGATCTCGCGGCAGCGCAGCCTCGGCCTGCGCAGCCGGGCGAAGTTCATCGGTCAGACCTTCGTGGCGCTGGTCTTCGGTGCCCTCGCGCTCTCGCCGTGGCTGGAGGACGAGCGCGGCCAGACGCCCGCGGGCCAGACGATCTCCGTCATCCGCGACCCGTCCTTCACGCTGCCCTTCCTCGTCGTGGTGCTCTTCATCTGGCTGATGATCGCCGGCAGCAGCAACGCGGTGAACCTCACCGACGGGCTCGACGGCCTCGCCGCCGGAGCCTCGGTGATGACCTTCGGTGCCTACACGCTGGTCAACATCTGGCAGAGCAACCAGTACTGCGGCGTCTCGCCCGGTGCCGCCTGCTACGAGGTGCGCGACCCGCTCGACCTGGCGATCGTGGCGGCGGCGATCACCGGCGCCTGCTTCGGCTTCCTGTGGTGGAACGCCTCCCCGGCCAAGATCTTCATGGGCGACACCGGGTCGCTGGCGCTCGGCGGGGCCCTGGCCGGCTTCGCGGTCCTGACCCGCACCGAGCTGCTGCTCGCCCTCCTCGGCGGCCTCTTCGTGATCCAGACGCTCTCGGTGATCCTGCAGGTCGGCTACTTCAAGGCCACCAAGGGCAAGCGCCTCTTCCGGATGGCGCCGCTGCACCACCACTTCGAGATGCTCGGCTGGGAGGAGATCACCGTGGTGATCCGCTTCTGGCTCATCGCGGGCATCTTCGTGGCAGCCGGGCTCGGCCTCTTCTACGCCGAGTGGGTGGCCGGGGCATGACGCTCCCGCACGACCTCGGCCGGCACTCCGACTGGTCGGGCCTCCGGGTGGTCGTGGCCGGCTTCGGGGTCTCCGGCTACGCCGCCGCCGACAACCTCACCTTCCTCGGTGCCCAGGTGACCGCGCTCGACGAGCAGGAGGCCGACAAGGACGGCGGCGCCGACCGCCGCGAGCGCGCCGACCTGCTCGAGAGCCTCGGCGCCACCGTGCGGCTCGGCGCGGGCAGCACCGCCACGCTGCCCGACGACACCGACCTCGTGATCACCTCGCCGGGCTGGTCGCCGCGGGCGCCGCTGCTGGCGCAGGCGCTCGGCCGCGGCGTCCCCGTGTGGGGGGAGGTCGAGCTGGCCTGGCGGCTGCGCGACCCGCACGAGGCGGGTGGCCCCGCGCCGTGGCTCGCCGTGACCGGCACCAACGGCAAGACCACCACGGTCCAGATGCTCGAGGCGATGCTGCGCACCGCCGGGCTGCGCACCGTCGCCGCCGGCAACGTCGGCAAGCCGATCGTCGAGGCCGTGATGGACCCCGACCCCTACGACGTGCTCGCCGTGGAGCTCTCCAGCTTCCAGCTGCACTGGACGCACTCGGTGCGGGCGCAGTCGGCGGCCGTGCTCAACGTCGCCGAGGACCACCTCGACTGGTACCCCGGTCCCACGGGCATGGCCGACTACGCCCGCGACAAGGGGCGCGTCTACGAGGGTGTCGAGCGTGCCTGCGTCTACAACGTCGCCGACCCCGTCACCGAGCAGCTCGTCCGCGACGCCGAGGTCACCGAGGGGGCGCGGGCCATCGGCTTCACGCTGGGCACCCCGGCCGTGGGCATGCTCGGGGTGGTCGACGACGTGCTGGCCGACCGCGCCTTCGTCGACGACCGGCGCACCAGCGCGGCCGAGCTCGCCACGCTCGGCGACCTCGCCAGCGACGCCCCCCACTTCGTCGCCGACGCGCTCGCCGCGGCGGCCCTGGCCCGGTCGCACGGCGTGCCGCCCGTGGCGGTGCGCGACGCGCTGCGCTCCTTCCGTCCCGACGGTCACCGCATCGCTGTCGTCGGCGAGGTCGACGGCGTGGTGTGGGTCGACGACTCCAAGGCCACCAACCCGCACGCCGCCCGCGCGTCGCTGGCGGCGTACGACCCGGTGGTGTGGGTGGCGGGCGGGCTCGCCAAGGGTGCCGGCTTCGACGACCTGGTCGTCGCTGTGCGCGACCGGCTGCGCGGGGTCGTGCTCCTGGGCCGCGACGCCCCGGTGATCCGCGAGTCGCTGCGACGACACGCGCCCGATGTGCCCGTGATCGAGGTGGCCGCCGGGGAGGATGAGAGCCGACCCATGGACCGGGTCGTCGACGGCGCCGCCTCCCTGGCACGACCGGGAGACACGGTGCTGCTGGCCCCGGGGTGTGCGTCGATGGACATGTTCGCCGACTACGGCGCGCGCGGTGACGCGTTCGCCGAGGCCGTACGCCGCCGGCAGCGGCACCACTAGCCACCCGACCAGGAGACACCGGAGGAGCCGATGAGCATCACCGAGCTCCGCTCCGAGGTCTCCGGCCGGCTCGAGGGCGTGCGCCGGACCCTCGAGCGCCCGCTGACGTCCTACTACCTACTGCTCGGCACGACCGCGATGCTGCTGGCCCTCGGCCTGATGATGGTGCTCAGCGCCTCCAGCGTGCGGTCGTTCGAGGCCACGGGCAGCAGCTACACCGTCTTCCTGCGGCAGCTGACCTGGGTGGCGATCGCCCTGCCTGCGGCGTGGGTCGCCAGCCGGGTGCCGCGCAGGTGGCTGCGGCTGCTCGCCTGGCCCGCCGTGCTCGTCGCGGCCGTGCTGCTGGCGCTGACCAAGACCTCGCTCGGGGTCGAGGTCAACGGCAACACCAACTGGCTGCGGCTCGGCCCGGTGCAGATCCAGCCCTCCGAGGTGGCCAAGCTCGCCGTCGTGCTGTGGGCCGCCGACGTCTACGCCCGCAAGGACCGGCTGCTGGCCAACCCGTGGCAGGCGATCATCCCCGTCGTGCCGGTGGTCGGCCTGATCGCGGGGCTGGTGGTCTGGCAGAAGGACCTCGGCACCGCGCTCGTGCTCTTCGCGATCCTGCTCGGCCTGCTCTGGGTGGTCGGCGTGCCCGCCCGTCTCTTCGGCATCGGTGTCTCCGTGGTGGGGGTCGCCGCCTTCTACCTGGCGGCCAGCAACCCGGTGCGCCGGCAGCGCATCACCAGCTTCATCGACCCCTTCGACGACTTCCAGGGTGCCGGCTGGCAGGCCGGTCACGGCCTGCTCGGCATGTCGAGCGGGGGGCTGCTCGGCAAGGGGCTCTCCGCCAGCCAGCAGAAGTGGGGCGGCCTGCCGGAGGCCCACAACGACTTCATCTTCGCCGTGCTGGGCGAGGAGCTCGGGCTGGTGGGCACCCTGCTCGTGCTCACCCTCTTCGGCCTGCTGGCCTACGCCGCGGTCCGGCTCGCCCTCAACACCGCCGACCCGTTCGTGCGCTACGCCGCCGCGGGCGTCACCATCTGGCTGATGGCCCAGACGCTGATCAACATCGGGATGGTGCTGGCCCTGCTGCCGGTGATCGGCATCCCGCTGCCGCTCGTCTCCTACGGCGGCTCGGCCCTGGTGCCCACCCTGGTGGCGCTGGGCCTGCTGGTGGGCTTCGCGCGCGAGGAGCCCGAGGCGAAGGCCGCACTGGCCCGCCGGCGCCGAGGTGCGCCCGCGGTGCCGGCCGTGCTCGCGCGCGGCCTGGGCCGCACGTCCGGCCGAGCCGCCGCTCGTACGGCCAGCCGGACGCCCGGCCGCACCCCCGGTCGCGACCGGACCGGACAGCGTGACGGCCGCTCCCGCGGTGCGGGTGGCGCCTGATGCGCGTGCTGCTCGCGGGCGGCGGCTCGGCGGGGCACACCTCCCCGCTGCTGGCGACCGCCGACGCGCTGCGCCGGCTCGAGCCCGACGTCGAGGTCACCGCGCTGGGCACGGCGCGCGGCCTGGAGACCCGCGTCGTGCCGGAGGCCGGCTACCCGCTCGAGCTGGTGCCCGCGGTGCCGCTGCCGCGCCGACCGGGCGCCGACCTGGCCCGGGTGCCGGGCCGGGTGCGGGCCGCGCTGAAGGAGACGCTCGCCGTGCTCGACCGGGTCCGCCCCGACGTGGTCGTCGGCTTCGGCGGCTACGTCTCGGTGCCGGCCTACCTCGCGGCCCGTCGCCGGGGCCTGCCGCTGGTGGTGCACGAGGGCAACGCGCTGCCCGGCATCGCCAACCGCCTGGGCGCCCGGCTCACCACGCACGTGGCGACCTCCTTCCCCGACACCGAGCTGCGCCACGCGACCTACCTCGGGCTGCCCGTGCGGCGCATGATCAGCACGCTCGACCGCGACGCGCTGCGGACCGAGGCCCGGGCGCACTTCGGGCTCGACCCCGACCGCCCGACGCTGCTGGTCACCGGTGGCTCCCAGGGTGCGCGCCGGCTCAACCAGGCCGTCGCGGCCGCCGCGCCGGCGTTCGCCGCGGCGGGGGTGCAGGTGCTCCACGTGGTCGGGCCGCGCGGCGAGGCGGAGCCGGAGCGGGCCGAGGGCGGGGCGCCGTACGTCGTGGTGCCCTTCGTCAGCCGCATGGACCTCGCCTACGCCGCCGCCGACGCCGTGCTGTGCCGGGCCGGGAGCAACACCGTCACCGAGGTCTCGGGGGTGGGCCTGCCCGCGGTCTACGTGCCGCTGCCGATCGGCAACGGCGAGCAGGCGCTCAACGCCCGGCCGGTGGTCGAGGCGGGCGGTGGCCTGCTCCAGCCCGACGCCGACCTGACGCCGGAGTGGGTGCGCGCGACGCTGCCCGCGCTGCTGACCGACCCCGAGCGGCTGGCGACGATGTCGCGGGCCGCGACCGCGGTCGTCCCGCTCGACGCCGACGACAAGCTGGCGGCGATGGTGGTCCGGGCCTCGCGGGAGGCGCGGTGAGGGTCCCGGTCCCCGACGAGCTGCTGCCGGCCGAGGCGCTCGGCACGGTGCACTTCGTCGGCATCGGCGGTGCCGGACTCTCCGGCATCGCCCGGATCATGCTGGCCCGGGGGCTCCGCGTCACCGGCAGCGACGCCAAGCAGTCGCCCACCCTGGAGGCGCTGCGGGCGCTGGGGGCCACCTGCCACGTCGGGCACGCGGCCGACCACGTCGCCCACCTCACCCCGGCCGACACCGTCGTGGTGTCAACGGCTGTGCGCCAGACCAACCCCGAGGTGGTCGAGGCGCAGCGTCGCGGCGTACGCCTGCTGCCGCGCTCCGCGGCCCTGGAGTCGGTGATGCAGGGGCGCCGCGTGGTGGCGGTGGCCGGCACCCACGGCAAGACCACGACCACCTCGCTGCTCACCGTCGCGCTGCAGCACTGCGGCGCCGACCCGTCCTTCGCGATCGGCGGCGACCTCAACGAGACCGGGTCCAACGCCCACGAGGGCAGCGGCGACCTCTTCGTCGCCGAGGCCGACGAGAGCGACGGCGCCTTCCTGGTCTACTCGCCCCACGCCGCGCTGGTCACCAACGTCGAGGCCGACCACCTCGACAACTACGGCACGCCCGAGGCCTACCGCGCCGCCTTCGACCGCTTCGTCGACCGCATCGACCCCGCTGGCTTCCTGGTGGTCTGCGCCGACGACCCCGGGGCCGACCACCTCGCCGGGGTCGCGGGTGCCCGCGGGCTCCGCGTCGTCCGGGTGGGGGAGCGCGACGACGCCGAGGTGCGGGCCGAGCGGGTGCGCTTCGAGGGCACCCGCTCCCGCTTCGAGGTGGTCGACCGCGGTCGCCGGCTCGGCGAGGTGACCCTGCAGATCCCCGGCCGGCACTACGTGCTCGACGCCCTGGCCGCCCTGGCGTGCGGCCTGCGCCTGGGCCACGACTTCGACCGGCTCGCCCGGGGGCTGGGGGCCTTCAGCGGCACCCGGCGCCGCATGGAGCTCAAGGGCGAGGTCGGCGGCGTCCGGGTCTACGACTCCTACGCCCACCACCCGCAGGAGATCCGCGGCGACCTGCAGGCAGCGCGCTCGGTCGTGGGGGAGGGGCGGCTGCTGGTGGCCTTCCAGCCGCACATGGTCTCGCGCACCCGGATCTTCGGCGAGGAGATGGGTGTCGCGCTCGGTGCGGCCGACGCGGTCGTGGTGATGGACGTCTACCTCGCCCGCGAGGACCCCGACCCCGCGGTGAGCGGCGCCCTGGTGGCCGAGGCGGTGCCGCTGCCACCCGACGACGTCGTCTTCGAGCCGTCGTGGCAGGCCACGGCCGGCCACCTCGTGGCACGGGCGCGACCCGGCGACCTGGTGCTCACGCTGGGTGCGGGCGACGTGACGCTCCTCGGGCCGCAGGTGCTCGACCTCCTGGCCGAGCGGGAGGAGCCCGGCGATGACGGTGCGTGAGCGGCTCCGGCTCCCGGGGAGCAGGAGCACCCCCGCGGTGCCCACCTCCACCGGTCCCGACGAGGCCACCGTGCGGCTGGCGCGCAAGGACTTCCGCCGCCGGCGCCGCACCCACGGGTGGCGACGGCACTGGCGCGGCCTCCTCGCCGCGGTGCTCGCCGCAGCGCTGCTCGTGGCGGGCGGGTGGGTGGTGCTCTTCTCCTCCTACCTCACCGCCAGGGGCGTCGAGGTGGTCGGTGCGGGTGCGGTCGGCACCGAGCGCGTCGGCGCGGCGGCACGGCTGCCGGACGACGTGCCGCTGGCGCGGGTCGACCTCGACGCCATCCGCGAGCGTGTCGAGGGGATCGCGGCGGTCGAGAGCGCCGAGGTGTCGCGCAGCTGGCCGCACACCGTGCGGGTGCAGGTGACCCCCCGGACCCCCGTGGCCCTGGTCGCCGGGGGCGACGGGCCGGTGGCCATCGACGGCGGGGGTGCCCGCTTCCGGGCTCCGGCCGACACCACCGCCGGGCTGCCGCAGGTCGAGCTGGCCGAGGGCGTCGACGCCGAGGGCGTCGCGGAGGCCGGCCGGGTCGTGGCCGCGCTGCCCGCCGACCTGGCGGGTCGCACGCAGACCGTGCGGGTCGGCAGCGTCGACGGCATCAGCCTGGTGATGCGCAGCGGGCGCACCGTGGTGTGGGGGAGCGCGGAGCAGTCCGAGACCAAGGCCGAGGTGCTCGGCGTGCTGCTGGGCAACCTGCCCGGGTCGGTCAGCGAGATCGACGTCACGGTGCCGGGCAGGCCCACCACCAGCTGACGCCGCCGCGCGCACGACTTTCTCAGCGATTTCGTGACGCGCCGCGCGTGTCTCCACGGACGCGGGGGGTGGTCCACCTACCTTCGTCTCACCACCTCAGGTTGACATAACGTTAAGGCTCTACCAGAGGGTTAAGGTTCGGAGGCCTCGAGGTGGTACTTCCCCGGACGTCCAGCAGACCAACCAGTGAGAGGCAAACCGCCGTGGCAGCACCGCAGAACTACCTGGCCGTGATCAAGGTCGTGGGTATCGGTGGAGGTGGAGTCAACGCCGTCAACCGGATGATCGAGGTCGGTCTGAAGGGCGTCGAGTTCATCGCCATCAACACCGACGCCCAGGCCCTGTTGATGTCCGACGCCGACGTCAAGCTCGACATCGGCCGTGAGCTGACCCGGGGCCTCGGCGCCGGGGCCAACCCCTCGGTCGGGGCGCAGGCCGCCGAGGACCACGGCGAGGAGATCGAGGAGGTGCTCAAGGGCGCCGACATGGTCTTCGTGACCGCCGGCGAGGGTGGCGGCACCGGCACCGGCGGTGCCCCCGTCGTCGCCAAGATCGCCCGCTCCCTCGGCGCGCTGACCATCGGTGTGGTGACCCGCCCCTTCATGTTCGAGGGACGCCGCCGCGCGACCTCCGCGGAGGAGGGCATCGCGACGCTCCGCGAGGAGGTCGACACGCTGATCGTCATCCCCAACGACAAGCTGCTCTCGATCAGCGACCGCAACGTGAGCATGCTCGACGCCTTCAAGCAGGCCGACCAGGTGCTGCTGCAGGGTGTCTCGGGCATCACCGACCTCATCACCACCCCCGGCCTGATCAACCTCGACTTCGCCGACGTGAAGTCGGTCATGTCCAACGCCGGGTCGGCGCTGATGGGCATCGGCTCGGCGCGCGGTGACAACCGCGCCGTCGAGGCGGCCGAGCTGGCGGTGTCCAGCCCGCTGCTCGAGGAGTCGATCGACGGCGCGCAGGGCGTCCTGCTCTCGATCGCGGGCGGCTCCGACCTCGGGCTCTTCGAGATCAACGAGGCGGCTGCCATGGTCGCCGACGCCGTGCACGACGACGCCAACATCATCTTCGGTGCCACCATCGACGACGCCCTCGGCGACGAGGTGCGGGTGACGGTGATCGCGGCCGGCTTCGAGGGCGGCCGTCCCAAGCGTCGCGAGGAGAGCCAGGGCCTGCGTCCGCGCCCGGCGCAGTCGCAGGCCGAGACCCGCGAGGCGGCCCGGCAGCTGGCCGCGCAGCGGCGCGCGGAGCAGACCGGCGCCGCGGCGCCCCAGCGCGAGCCGGTGACGGTCGGTGCGGCCACCTCGTCGCGCCCGGCGGAGCAGCCGCGCCAGGAGCAGTCGGCCCCCGCTCCCGAGCGGCCCGCGTCGCGCACGTCCGGCTGGGGAGCCCGCGACGAGGACCTCGACGTCCCCGACTTCCTGAAGTAGGTCGCGGCGCGTGTACGCGCACCGTGAGCGCCTCGGCCCCGTCGAGCTGGCCTTCACCGACCGGCTCGGCGGGGTCAGCGCTGCGCCGTACGACGAGCTCGACCTCGCGCTCGTCGGCGGCGACGACCCCGAGGCCCGCCGGCGCAACCTCGCCCTGCTGCTCGACGACTTCGCCCCGGGCGCCGAGCTCGCCGACATGCGGCAGGTGCACGGCGACCGCGTCGTCACGGCCGGGGGAGAGCGGCAGGACTGCGACGGGATCGTCACCGACCGTCCCGACGTGGTGCTCCTGGTGCGCGTCGCCGACTGCGTGCCGGTGCTGCTGGCCGACGTCGCGGCCGGCGTCCTGGGGGCCGCCCACGCCGGGCGTCCCGGGCTCGCGGCGGGCGTGGTGCCGGCGACCGTGGCGCGGATGCGCGAGCTGGGGGCCCGGAGCGTGCGGGCCTGGCTCGGCCCCTCGGTGTGCGGTCGTTGCTACGAGGTCCCCGCGGCCATGCGGGCCGAGGTCTGCGCCGTCGAGCCGGCGGCCCACTCCACGACGAGCTGGGGCACCCCGGCGCTCGACGTGGCGGCCGGGGTGCGCGCCCAGCTGTCGCGGGCGGGCGTGGAGGTGAGCGAGGTCTCCCGCTGCACGCTGGAGTCGCCGGAGCTCTACTCCTATCGTCGCGACGGCGACCGCGCCGGTCGTCTCGCCGGACTGATCAGGAGGCACCCGTGACCCGTGAGCAGGAGCTCGCCGACGGCCTCGGTCGGGTGCGCGAGCGGGTCGCGCTCGCCTGCGCGGAGGCCGGCCGCGACCCCGGCGAGGTCACGCTGGTCGTCGTCACCAAGTTCTTCCCCGCCTCCGACGTGCGGATCCTCGCCGACCTCGGCGTGACCGAGGTGGCCGAGAACAGGCACCAGGAGGCGGAGGTCAAGGCGCAGGAGTGCGCCGACCTCGGGCTACGCTGGCACTTCGTGGGCGGGCTGCAGAGCAACAAGGCGGCCGCGGTCGCCCGCTACGCCGACTGCGTGCAGTCCGTCGACCGCGCCAAGCTCGTCGCCGGGCTCTCGCGCGGCGCGGTCGAGCGGGGCCGCGACCTCGACGTGCTGGTCCAGGTGAGCCTCGACCCGCCCGACGCCGACGGCCGCTCGGGTGCGGCGGCCGCCGACCTCCCGGCGCTGGTGCAGCGGGTGCAGGAGGCCGACGGGCTGCTGCTGCGCGGCGTGATGGCGGTGGCGCCGCTCGACGAGGAACCCCGTCGCGCCTTCGCCCGGCTCCGGACGATCTCGGACCGCGTGGTGTCCCTCGAGCCCGGGGCGACCGACGTGTCCGCGGGCCTGAGCGGCGACTACGCCG
>JBQGFI010000010.1:0-8343 GCA_052040065.1 Marmoricola sp. | reverse complement strand
CACGGGCCGGTCGGGACGGCGGGGTGCCCGGCGCACCACCAAGGCCGTCCCGGTGCGCATCACGACGGCGCCCCAGAACGCCGCGGTCGACCTCGCCCGCCGACGCCGCCAGTACGTCGTGTCGATGACGATGCGCTCGGTGTGCTTCCTCGGCGCGGTGGTGTCGGGGCCGGGCGTGCTTCGCTGGGTGCTGATCGCCGCCGCCGTGCTGCTGCCGTCCTTCGCGGTGATCGCGGCCAACGCAGCGATGCCGCGCAAGCCGGGCTCCGACCTCCAGTCCGCGCCGTCGGGCCGGCCCGAGCTCACCGGCTGAGCATGAGCTCCGCGTCGCGTGGTGCGTCGGACAGCCGCAGGGCTCGCGTGAACCCCGTCCCTCCGACGATGCGGCCCCCGCGCACCACCAGCGAGACCTTCTCAGGACCGATGACGGTCTCCAGGTCCTCCAGCGGGCTCTGGTGGCCGAGGAGCAAGAGGTCGCCCGCCTTGCCCACCTCGATCGTCCCGATGCGGTCGGCCTCGCCGACGACCTCGGCACCGTTGCAGGTCAGCGCCCGCAGGCACTCGTGGGGCGGCAGCCCGGCCTCCTGCAGGGCGAGCACCTCCTCGGCCCCGCGGTCGTACGGCGTGAGGTGGTCGGCGAAGCTGTCGGAGCCCACGGCGATGGTCACCCCCGCCTCGTGGGCGAGCTTGGCGCTGGCGTGGATGCGGGGCAGCAGCTGGCGCGCCTTGGCCACCTGCTCGTCGGTGATGCCCTTGCCCTCCCATCGCAGGTAGCGGTGCAGCAGCGCCATGGTGGCGACCATGGGCACGCCCCGGGAGGCCATGGTCGCGACGGCCTCGTCGTCGAGCACGAAGCCGTGCTCGATCACGTCCACCCCGGCCTCCAGGCACGACCTGATGGCCGAGGGGAACTCGACGTGCGCGCCGACCTTCATGCCGATGGCGTGCGCCTCGCGCACGATCGTCTCGAGCTCGTCGGGCGCGAAGTGCAGGTCCTCGGGGTTGTCGTGGTCCGACATCGCGATGGCCCCGCTGGCCCAGATCTTGACCCACTTGCCGCCCTCGCGGGCGACGGTGCGCACAGCCTTGCGCACCTCGGTCGGGCCGTCGGCGATGGTCGCCATGTAGGGCTGGTCCTTGACCCACTGCAGCGGCAGCGAGTGGCAGTCGCCGTGGCCGCCGGTCCGGGAGATGCCGAGGTACGCCGGGAAGACCCGCGGTCCGCGGATCGAGCCCTCCTCGACGGCACTGGCCAGGGCCGGTCCGAGCGGTCCGCCGGCCTCGCGGACGGTGGTGAAGCCCGCGTCGAGCATGCGACCGAGGTCGCCGACGGCACGGAAGCTCGCCAGCTTGCGCGGATCGGTCATCCAGGTCACGTGGTCGGCGGAGCGCGCCCCCCACAAGTGGCAGTGGGAGTCGACGAAGCCCGGGAGCAGCCACCGTCCACCGCCGTCGACGTGCACACCACGCTCGGGGGCGGCGCCGGCGGCGGTGATCTCGGCGATGGTTCCGTCCACGACCACCACGGCCGCGTCGCGCAGAGGGACCTCGCGCTCACCGGACCAGACGTTGACGTGGTCGAGCACGAGCGGGGGAGGGGTGGTCACGAGGAGCTCCTTTGCGGTCGTCGGACGGGCGGAGATGTGGGGCCGGGCGCTCAGGAGTCGAAGCCGACACCGAACCGGTCGAGCAGCCGGAGCCAGAGGTTGCGCCGGCCGCCGCGGCGGTCGGCGCGCGAGAGCGACCACCGCGTCAGCTGGATGCCGATCCAGCGCAGTGGCTCCGGCGGGAAGGGCAGGGCGCCGCGGCGGACCAGCGAGAGGCGGGTGCGGGCGGTCTCGTCGCCGCTGAGCAGGTCGAGCATCGTCTCGGCCGCGAAGCGGGTGGCCGCGACGCCCAGCCCGGTGTGGCCCACGGCGTACGCCACCCGGCCGCTGCAGGCCGTCCCGTAGGAGGCGAAGAAGCGGGTGCAGGTGTCGATCGCGCCGCCCCAGGCATGGGTGAAGCGGATGCCGTCCAGCTGCGGGAAGGTGGCGACGAACTGCGCGGCCAGCGCGGCGAAGGTGGCCGGGCGCTGCTCCAGGTCGGGGCCGACCCGGCTCCCGTAGTGGTAGATCGCGTCGTAGCCGCCCCAGAGGATGCGGTGGTCGGCGGTCTGACGGAAGTAGTGGAACTCGTTGCCCGCGTCGGTCAGGCCCACCCGGCTGCCCCAGCCGATCGCCGTCCGCTGCGCGGGCGTCAGCGGCTCGGTGACGAGCACGTAGTCGTAGACGGGCACGGTCTGCAGCCGCAGCCGTCGCAACAGCGAGGGGAAGGCATTGGTGGCGAGCACCACCTGCTCGGCGCGCACCGAGCCGGCGGGCGTGCGCACGACGACGCGGCGCCCGACGCGCCGCAGCGCGAGGGCGGGCGACCCCTCGTGGACCCGGACGCCGAGGTCGAGCACGGCGCGGCGGAGGCCCCACGCCAGACGGGCCGGGTTGACCAGCGCGGCGGCGTCCTGCTCGAACATGCCGCCGAGGAAGGTGTGGGAGACCACGTGCTGGGCGACGCCTCCGGCGTCGAGCATCTCGACGTGGTGCCCGTGCCGGTTCAGCAGCGCTCTGGTCTCCTCGAGCTCCGCGAGGTGGTGCGGCTCGGTCGCGACGGCGAGCTTGCCGGTGCGCTCGAACTCGCACTCGATGCCGTACTTGCGCAGGTCGGCCTCGAGGGCGTCGAGGTTCTCCAGGCCCAGCCGCTCCACCTCGGCGGTCTCCTCGGGCCACCGCCGGTGCCCGTTGGCGATGCCGTGCGTGAGGCTGGCGGAGACGAAGCCGCCGTTGCGGCCGCTGGCGGCCACGCCGATGCGGCCGCCCTCGAGGAGGACGACCTCGCGCTCGGGCCAGCGCTCCTTGGCCTTCAGGGCGCTCCAGAGCCCCTGGTAGCCACCCCCGACCACGAGCAGGTGGGCGCTCACGTCGCCGACCAGCGCGGGGAGTGGCTCGGGGCGGTCGGGCGCGTCCAGCCAGAACGGGACCTGGCGGGCGCCGGCCAGCGCCCGGCAGGTCGTCGCGGGCATCGTCACACGCCACCGACCGGCACGCGGTGCAGACCGTGCGGGAGCGTGCTCAACGACTCGGCGCCGTCGGGCGTGCAGAGCACGGTGTCGCCGAGCTTCAGCCCGAAGCCGCGGTCCGGCAGGCTGAGGTTGGGCTCCACGGTGAAGGTCTGGTCCGGCTCGAAGACGTGCTCGTCCCCGGCCACCAGCGTCATCGGCTCCAGCCACCCGGGCGGGTAGGCGACGCCGAGGCTGTAGCCGATCCGGTGGCAGCGGCGCCGCACCAGGTCACGCTCCGCGAGCACGGCGTTGCACGCGTCGTCGGGTGCCTCGACGGCGACCCCGGGGGCGACGGCGTCCAGGGCCGCGCCCATCGCCCGCTCGAGGCAGTCCGCGTCGGCCTGCACCTCCGGAGAGGGCTCGCCGATGACGGCGGTGCGCATCAGCACGGCGTGGTAGCGGTTGACCACGCCAGCGAACTCGATGCAGACCAGGTCGCCGACGGCGAGGCTCCGCTGGGTGGCCAGGGCGTGCACCAGCGCGGTGCGCTCACCGGAGACCACCATCGGGGGGATCGCCGCGAACTCGCTCCCCGCCCGACCCAGGGCGTACGACGCCAGGCCCGCGACCTCGGTCTCCGACATCCCGACCTCGAGGGAAGCCAGCACCTCCTGCATCGCCGCGTCGGCGATCGCCGCCGCCTGGCGCTGGTAGGCGACCTCCGCCGGCTCCTTGACCAGGCGGACCTCGGGCACGAGCAGCGAGGCATCGACCCACGTCGTCTCGGGCAGCAGAGTGCGCAGCGACTCCCAGACGCTCGGCACCAGCGTGAAGGCGTCCAGCTCGACGCCGACGCGGCGGCCGAGACGGGCGCAGTGCTCCTCGACCGTCGCGGAGATCTTCTCGACGGGGGACTCCACGGCGATGTCGTAGAGCCGCTGGTCGGTCACCCACGACAGGGCGTCGACGCCGGCCTCCTCGGTGGTGCGGGTGACGTAGCAGACCTCACCCTCGCGCGGCACCACGAGTGCCTGCGGCCACAGGTAGCCCACCGAGCTCACCCCGCTCACCCAGTGGACGGCGTCGGGCATCGTGACGACGAGGACGTCGAGCCGGTCCTCGGCCATGCGTCGGCGCACCCGGTCGAGGCGCTGCTGGTAGGTGCGGAGAGGGAAGGGCAGGTACACGGGAGCTCCTCGGTGGTCGGTCGGTGTGGTCAGGCGCCGTGCACGCAAGTGCCGGCGATCCAGGTCTGGTGCGTGGTGGTGGTCCAGATCTCCTCGACCGGACCGGTGAAGGGGTCGCGGTCGAGCACCGCGAAGTCGGCGTACTTGCCCGGCTCGAGCGAGCCCCGCTCGTGGTCGGTGCCGTTGACCCAGGCGCTGCCGGCGGTGAAGGCGCGGACCGCCCGCGCGAGGCTGAGGCGCTCGTCGGGCAGGAAGGCGCCGTCCGCGGGGGTCCAGGTCGGGCTGTCGCCCGCAGGGGTGCGGTTGGCCGCCACGTGCAGCTCGCGCCAGGGGTCCGGCGTCGAGACGGGCCAGTCGCTGCCGATCGAGAGCACGGCGCCCGCCCGGTCGAGCGCACCGAAGGGGTACTGCCAGGCCGAGCGACGCTCTCCCAGGAAGGGCATGGTCAGGTCGGTCATCTGCGGCTCCAGCCGGGCCCACAGGGGTTGGGCGTTGGCCGCCACGCCGAGGGTGGCGAAGCGCGCCACGTCGTCGGGGTGGACGACCTGGATGTGGGCGATGTGGTGGCGGCGGCGGGACCCGTTGACCTGCTGCACCAGCTCGACGGCGTCGAGACCCTGGCGCACGGCGGCGTCGCCGACCGCGTGGAAGTGCAGCTGCTGCCCAGCGGAGTCGAGGGCGACGGCGAGCTCCCGGAGCAGCTCGGGCTCGAAGAACTGCAGCCCGTGGTCGTGTGCCAGGCAGTCGTGCACGTAGGGCTCCAGCATGGCCGCGGTGAAGTTCTCCGCGACGCCGTCGAGCATCACCTTGGTGCTGGTGTAGCGCAGTCCGCGTCGGCTCATGCCACGTCGGGTCTCGAGCATCTCGGCGACCTGGGCGTCGACGTCGGTGCGCCCGCGCTCCCACCACAGCGCGCCGGTGACGTCGCCGGTCAGCAGGCCGCGATCGGCCGCCGTGGTGTACGCCGCGGCGTACGGGCGGAAGACCTTGGCGTCCTGCCAGCCCGTGATGCCCAGTGAGTGCAGGTGACGCTGCGCCACCAGGAGGGCCTGGACGAGGGTCTCCTGGTCCGGCTCTGGGACGACGGCGTCGGCCAGGCGCATCGCTCCCTCCTGCAGGGCGCCCACCGGGTCGCCGTGGGCGTCTCGCTCGATGCGGCCGTCCTCGGGGTCGGGCGTGTGACGGTCGATGCCGGCGATCTCCAGGGCACGCGTGCTGACCCAGTGGGTGTGGGTGTCGCGGTTGCTCAGCACGGCTGGTCGTCCCCCCACCGCGCGGTCCAGGTCGACGGCAGTGGGGATGCCGCCGGGGAAGGCGTCGAAGGACCAGCCCCCACCCAGGACCCAGGCGTCGGGCTCGAGCGTCGCGGCGTAGGCCCGGATCCGCTCGAGGTAGTCCTCCCGCCCGCGGCACGGGCTCAGGTCGACCGACAGCAGCTTCAGGCCCGCCGAGATCGGGTGGATGTGGGAGTCGATGAAGCCGGGGACCACCACCCGTCCCCCGAGGTCGACCACCTCGGCACCCGGCCCGGCGAGGTCGGCGACATCGCCGCCGCCGACGGCCAGCAGCCGTCCCCCGCCCACGGCCATGTGGGTGGCCCACGTGCCGGCGATGTCGCCGGTCCAGATCCGTCCGCCGGTGAAGACCTGTTCGACGGCGGGCACGGAACCGCCCAGCCGCCGCGTGGTCGAGGGTGCTCGGAGCTCGCTCACCGGTCGACCTCCTCGACGTCGTCCGCGACCAGGTGCACCGACGCCGGGTCGATCCCGACCTGCACCTGGTGCCCCCGGGTCACGGAGAGCCCGACGCGCAGCGGCGACAGGACGGTGACCACGGGCTGGTGCTCGAGGTCGGTGAGCCGGACGGTGACGCGGATGTCGTCACCGAGGAAGACCGAGTCCTCGACGCTGCCGTGCAGGTTCCAGCCCTCCTCGACCCCGCCCAGCACGAGGTCGCGCGGCCGCACCGCGAGCAGGCTGCGGTGGCCGGGGGCGAGGCCGGGGACCGTGTGGGTGGCGCGGCCGAGCGTCACCAGACTGGCGGCGTCACCGTGCGGCTCTACCCGCACGGGGAAGAGCGCGGCCCCGGCGAAGAACTCCGCGGCGAGACGAGTGCGCGGGCGCAGGTACATGTCCTGCACGGGCGAGCAGTCGACCAGCCGGGACTCCGACATCAGGGCCACGCGGTCGGCCAGCGTGAGGGCCTCGTCGCGGTCGTGGGTGACGTAGAAGATGGTGGTCGAGAACTCCCGGTGCACCCGACGGATCTCGGTGAGCAGCTCTTGCTTCAGCGCCTTGTCGAGCGCCCCCATGGGCTCGTCCATGAGGAGCAGCTTGGGTGAGTAGGCGAGAGCCCTGGCGATCGCGACCCGCTGTTGCTGGCCGCCGGAGAGCTGACGGGGCAGCCGGTCGCCGAGCGCCTCGAGCCGCATCCGCGCCAGCATCTCGGTGACGCGCTCCCGGCGGTCGCCCCGCGACCAGCCGCGCATCCTCAGGCCGTACTCGACGTTGCGGCGCACGGTGAGGTGCGGCATCAGGGCGTAGTTCTGGAAGACCATGCCGATCTCGCGGTCGGCGGGGCTCAGCCTCGACACGTCGCGACCGAAGAGCGCGATCGACCCGGCGCTGACGGTCTCGAAGCCCGCGAGCATGCGCAGCAGGGTCGTCTTGCCCGAGCCGCTGGCCCCGAGGAGCGCGATCAGCTCGCCCTCCTGCACGGTGAGGTCGACCTCGCTGACGGCGCGGACCGGGCCGTAGGTCTTGGTCAGCCCGCGGATCTCCACGGCGGCGGCGCGCGACGCGGCTGCGGAGGACGCGGTCGGCGGGGCCGGGGGTGCGGTCTCGGCTGGGGTCATGGTCACTGCCTTCTCCCTCGTGAGGTGGCGAGCGGGACTGCGATGGCGACCGTCGAGACGAGGATGATCACGCTCGAGATCGCGGTGATGATGGGGTCGCTGCCGAACTGGACGGAGTCGAAGATCGCCTTGGGCAGTGTCTTGAGCCCGGGTCCACCCAGGAAGTTGATGAAGACCGCCTCCTCGAAGGCCTGCTGGAAGGACATCAGCAGTGCGGCCAGGAAGGCGGGGGCGAGGAGGCGGAGCGTGACCCCGAGCCAGACCCGGGCGCGGTTCGCCCCGAGCGTGAAGGCGACCAGCTCGAGGTCGCTGGAGAGGCTGCGCAGCGCGGTGCCGCCCACGAGGACCACGAAGGGGAGCGCGAGCACCACGTTGGCCACGACCAGCCCGTGGAAGGTGCTGAGCAGGCCGTAGCGGGAGAACACCGCGTACATCGCGACGGCGTACGCCGAGGCCGGGATCGCGAGGCTGACCAGGCTCGCCTGCTCGAGCACGTGACGCAGGGGCAGCCGGGTCCGGTGGATCGCGAGCAGGGCCAGCCCGCCGACGGCCACGGACGCCACGGCGCTGAGGGCCGCCAGACGCAGGGAGAGCCACAGCGGGTCGAGCCACTGGGGGCTCTCGGCCAGTCGGCGGTAGCGCTCCAGCCCCCACGTCTGCGGCGGGAAGGAGATCGCCGGGTCGTTGGAGAACGACAGCACCACCGTCAGCACGACCGGGCTGAGCACGAGGACGACGGCCAGCGCCACGACGACGGCGCCGGCGAGTCCGAGCACGCGCTCGGAGGGCTTCTGCGGCGCCCTCACTGGAGCACCCGCCGGAAGGTCCGGCCGCCCGCCACCGCGAGCGTCAGCCCTACCACGACGAGGGCGACCACCAGGATCACGGCCGAGGTCGCCGCGGCGCCCGGGTAGTCGAACATCGAGAAGATCTGCTGGTTGATCACCGTCGCGACGAAGGGTGTCTGCAGGCCGCCGAGCAGGATCGGGGTGACGTAGAAGCCGATCGAGAGCACGAAGACGAGCGCGGAGGCGACGAGGACCCCGCCGCGCACCAGGGGCCACACCACCGTGAGCAGCACGCGGCCCCGCGTCGCCCCCAGCACGGAGGCCGAGGCCATGAGGTCCTTGTCGACGCGGCTGAAGACGGAGTAGAGGGTGAGCACGGCGTAGGGGAGCAACGAGTAGGAGATGCCGTAGACCACCGCGAACTTGGTGTACAGCAGGGCGACCGGCTGGTCGACGAGACCGAGTCCCAGCAGCACC
>JBQGFI010000009.1:0-4380 GCA_052040065.1 Marmoricola sp. | reverse complement strand
CTACATCAGGCGGATGACCGAGCAGACCCTGGACATCACCACCGTCGAGGGCAAGCAGGACTTCGTGCGCAACCTGATCGCCTACAACGTGATCCTCGAGGGCATCTGGTTCTACTCCGGCTTCATGGTGGCGCTGAGCTTCCGCCAGCGGAACCTGCTGCGCAACTTCGGGTCGCTGATCGACTGGATCGTGCGCGACGAGTCGCTGCACCTGAAGTTCGGGATCAACCTGGTGCTGACCGTGCTGGAGGAGAACCCGGACGTCGCCACGCCGGAGTTCGCCGAGGAGATCCGGCAGATGATCCTCGACGCGGTGGCGATGGAGGAGGCCTACAACCGGGACCTGCTGCCGCACGGGATCCTCGGGCTCAACGCCGACTACATCAACACCTACGTGCGCTACCTGGCCGACCGGCGGCTCGAGGAGCTCGGCTTCGAGGCGGAGTACGGCGTGGCCAACCCCGCCAAGTGGATGGCCACCGCCAACGACACGCTCCAGCTGGTGAACTTCTTCGAGGCCATCAACACCTCCTACGAGGTCAACGCGAAGCAGGGCTGAGCGGTGTCGTGCCTCGGCTTCCTCTCGCCGCAGCAGCGGGAGGCGCTGGCGACGTCGTCGCGCGGGGGAGCACCGCTCTCGACCTTCGCCTCCCCGGCGGTGACGGCCGGCAAGCTGCGCCGGCTGCGGGCGATGGCGGCGTCCGCCGACCCGGCCATCCGGGAGAGCGCGGCGCTGGCGCACCACGCCCCGCCCGACGTGCTCTTCTCGCTCGCCGCGGACCCGGTCGCCTCGGTACGCCGCTGCGTCGCCCGCAACGAGCGCGCCGTGCCGCCGCTGCTCGCCCGGCTCGCCGGCGACGGCGACGCCCAGGTGCGCGGCTGGGTCGCCGCCCACGCGGCCACGCCGCCGGGGGTGGTGCGCGGGCTGGTGGACGACCCGGACCCCGCGGTGCGGGCCGTGGTGGCGTGGGCCGGTCGCTGGCCGACGGCGGACCGGTGACCACCGCCTTCGCGTGGACGCTCCTCGCCGGGGCGGCCACCGCCCTGGGCGGCCTGATCGCCGTCCACCGGCGGGTGCGCAGCGACACCGGCCTCGCGGCGGCACTGGGATTCGCCGCGGGGGCCATGGTGCTGGTCTCCCTGGCCGAGATCCTCCCCAAGGGCGGCGCCGGCCTGGCCCCCTCCCTCGGCGCGGCCGGCGCGTGGGCGACCACGGTCGGGCTGGCCGTCGCGGGTGCCGCGGGCGTGCTCCTGCTCTCGCGGCTGCTGGCGGGACGTGCGCGGTCCGGCGCCGGCTCCGGGGTGCGGCGCCCGCTGCTGTGCAGCGGCACCGTCGTCGCGCTGGCCGTGACGGCGCACAACCTGCCCGAGGGGCTGGCCACCTTCGTGGCCGGCGTCGAGGACCCGACCGCCGGGGCGGCGGTCGCGGTGGCGGTCGCGGTGCACAACGTGCCGGAGGGCATGGCCGTGGCGGCCCCGCTCTACGGCGCGGGCAGCAGCCGGCGCCGCGCCTTCGGGGCCGCCGGCGCGTCGGGGCTGGCGGAGCCGGTCGGGGCCGTCCTCGGCTACCTCCTGCTCACGACCCTGCTGCCGGACGCCGCCCTGGGGGCGGTCTTCGGCCTGCTGGCCGGCGTGATGCTGGCGCTGAGCCTGGCCGAGCTGCTGCCCGCCGCGCTGCGCCTGGCGCCGCTCCGCGTGGTCGCCGCCGGCGGAGGCGGTGGGGTGGCTGCCATGGCGCTCAGCCTGGTGCTGCTGCGGCTGGCGTGAGCTCCGTCGGCCAGTTTGCCTAAGGGGGTTAGGCAACGTAGCGTCGTGGTCATGGAGGCGATGACCGAGAAGGAGATCCGGGGCTGCTTCGTCAACGGCAGCCGGGGCGAGGTCGCGCGGATCAACCTGCCCGACCTCGCCGGCCTGCGGTGGGAGGAGTCCGACTTCGTCGGCTGGGTCGACCCCCGCTCGCCGCAGCAGGCCTACCTCGTCGCACCCGACGGCGCGAGGTCGGTCGGCGTGATCCTGCGGCGCAACTCCGGCGGCGCCGGCCACGCCCGGATGTGCTCGCTGTGCTGCACCACGCACCCGGGCACCGGCGTCTCGCTGATGGTCGCCCGGCGTGCCGGCCGCGCCGGGCGCGACGGCAACTCCGTCGGCCTCGACATCTGCAGCGACCTCGGCTGCTCCGGCTACGCACGCGGCTGGCTCGCTCCACCGGCCCTCAGCGTGGTCCGCGAGACCACGTCGTCGGAGCAGCGCGCCGAGCGCCTGCGGCGCAACCTGGCGACCTTCCTGGCGCGGGTGCGGCGATGAGCCGCGCCGGCCTCTCGCCCGAGGTGGTCACGCGCGCCGCCGCGGACCTCGCCGACGAGGTGGGCTTCACGCAGGTGACCCTCTCGGCGATCGCCCGGCGATTCGAGGTGCGGCTGCCGAGCCTCTACTCCCACGTCGCGGGGTCGGACGACCTGCGTGCCCGGGTGACGCTGCTCGCGCTCGACGAGCTCGCCACGGCGGGCGAGCGCGCCCTGGAGGGCCGCTCGGGCCGTGACGCCCTGGTCGCCTACGCCGAGCTGCTCCGCGCCTACGCCGCCGAGCACCCCGGTCGCTACGCGGCTGCGGGGTCGCTGCGCGTCCCGGCCTCGCCGGAGGCCGCACGCATGGCGGAGCGGATGGGACGGCTGAGCGACTCCGTCCTCCGCGGCTACGACGTCCCCGATGCCGAGCGCGTCCACGCCGTGCGCGTGGTCGGGAGCCTGCTGCGGGGCTTCCTCGAGCTCGACGCCGGCGGGGCCTTCGCGCACAGCAGCCCGTCGGGCGAGGCGTCGTGGCACCGGGCGCTCGACGTGCTGGACGCGCTGCTCACGGACTGGCCCGTCGCGCCGCCTGCTGCGACGGGCGCTGTCGGACCCCGCGCCTAGCCTGCCCCCATGAGCAGCGAGCGGACCGACCCCAGCAGCGAGAGAGCCGACCTCCTCGAGGCACTGGTCAAGCACCGTGGCCTCTTCCTGCGGACGGTCTCGGGGCTCACCGACGCGCAGGCGCGCAGCCGGCCCACGGTGAGCGAGCTGTGCCTCGGCGGGCTGGTCCGGCACCTCACCCACACCGAGGCCCAGTGGGTGCGCTTCGTCGAGGAGGGCCCCGGCGCCCCCGTCGACTGGGACGCCATCGACTGGAGCGACCCGCCCGCCGACGTGGTGGCCCAGCAGCAGTCCTTCCGGATGGGCGAGGACGACACGCTGGCCGAGCTCGTCGCCGACTACCAGCGCGCGGCCGAGGCGACCGACGCCCTGGCGCGCACCGTCGACCTCGACGCCCGGCAGCCGCTGCCCGCGGCTCCGTGGTTCGAGCCGGGCGCCTCCTGGAGCGCCCGCCGGGTGCTGACCCACCTCGTGGCCGAGACCGCCCAGCACGCCGGGCACGCCGACATCCTGCGGGAGTCGATCGACGGCCAGAGGACGATGGGGTGAGGCGGGCCCCGCTCCCGGGCGCCGACGTACGCTCGACCGGGTGACCACCTCCACCACGCCCGCACTCCGACTCGACGCGCGCTTCGCGCGGGAGCTGCCCGAGCTGGCCCTGGACTGGCGGGCCGAGGAGGCGCCCGAGCCGCGGGTGCTGCTGCTCAACGAGCCGCTCGCGGCCGAGCTCGGCCTCGACGCCGACTGGCTGCGCGGCCCCGAGGGCGTGCGCCTCCTGGTGGGCAACGCCGTGCCGGAGGGTGCCCGCCCGGTGGCGCAGGGCTACGCCGGTCACCAGTTCGGGGGCTACTCCCCGCGGCTCGGCGACGGCCGCGCGCTGCTGCTGGGCGAGCTGCGCGACGTGCACGGCCGCGAGCGGGACCTTCACCTCACGGGCTCGGGTCGCACCCCCGTCTCGCGCGGGGGAGACGGTCGCGCGGTGCTCGCGCCGATGCTGCGCGAGTACCTGGTCAGCGAGGCCATGCACGCCCTGGGCGTGCGCACCACGCGCGCCCTGGCCGTCGTGGCGACCGGACGGCCGGTGGCCCGCGAGGGCGCGGCCCTGCCCGGGGCGGTGCTCTGCCGGGTCGCCAGCAGCCACCTGCGGGTGGGCAGCTTCCAGTACGCCCGCGCGCTCGAGGCCACCGGCCAGGCCGAGGGGCTGCTGGCGCGGCTCACCCACCACGCCCTGGAGCGTCACCACCCCGCGGCCGCGACGGCCTACCTGCCCGCGCTCGCGCTCTTCGAGGCCGTGCGCGACGCGCAGGCCGACCTCGTCGCCTCGTGGATGCACCTCGGCTTCGTGCACGGGGTGATGACCACCGACACCGTCACGATCTCCGGCGAGCCCATCGACGACGGACCCTGCGCCGTCCACGACGCCCACGACCCGGCCGCCGTCGTCAGCTCCCTCGCCACCGGCGGGCGCTAC
>JBQGFI010000008.1:0-6494 GCA_052040065.1 Marmoricola sp. | reverse complement strand
CTCGGCCAAGATGCTCTCGGTCGTGCCGCTGATCAACGGCGGTGGCCTGTTCGAGACCGGCGCCGGCGGCTCCGCGCCCAAGCACGTGCAGCAGCTGGTCAAGGAGAACTACCTGCGCTGGGACAGCCTGGGCGAGTTCCTCGCCCTGGCCGAGAGCCTCGGCCACTACGCCGACGCCGAGGGCAACGAGCGCGCCCGCGTGCTCGGTGCGGCCCTCGACCGGGCCACCGGACGCCTGCTCGACGAGAACAAGTCGCCCCAGCGCAAGCTCGGCACCATCGACAACCGCGGCAGCCACTTCTACGTCGCGCTCGTCTGGGCCGAGGAGCTCGCCGCGCAGACCGACGACGCCTCGCTCGCCGCCGACTTCGCCGACCTCGCCGCCACCCTGCGCGCGCAGGAGGAGACGATCGCCCAGGAGCTGATCGAGGTCCAGGGCAGCCCCGCCGACGTGGGCGGCTACTTCCGCCCCGACGACGCCAAGGCCACCGCCGTGATGCGCCCCTCGCAGACCTTCAACGACGCCCTCGAGTCGCTCTGAGGCTGCCTGCGGCACCACGTGACGAGGACCACCAGCCGATCCGCCGGATCCGGGAACACTGCGGGTACGCCGCTGTTGTGCGAGAGGTGACCGCGACGACGACTCCTGCGCCGACGACCCTGCCCGAGGCGAGGCCCCCCCGCCGGCAGGTGTGGTGGGCGCTGCTGGCGCTCGCCACCGGCTCCTTCATGATCGGCACGACCGAGTTCGTGAGCATGGGCCTGCTGCCGCAGATCGCGGCGGGGGTCGGGGTGAGCGTGCCGACCGCGGGTCACGTGATCTCGGCGTACGCCCTGGGTGTCGTCGTCGGTGCCCCGGTCCTGGCGGTGCTGGGGGCCCGGCTGCCGCGCCGTGGGCTGCTGCTCTCGCTGATGGCGGTGATGCTGCTCGGCAACGCGCTCACCGCGCTGGCGCAGGGCTACGGCCAGCTGATGGGGGCGCGCTTCCTCTCCGGCCTGCCGCACGGCGCCTACTTCGGCGTCGCCGCGCTCGTGGCGGCCGACCTGGTCTCGCCGAAGCGGCGGGCACAGGCGGTCAGCCTCGTCATGACCGGCCTGACGGTCGCGACCCTGCTGGGCGTCCCGGTGGCCACGCGTCTGGGACAGCTGCTCGGGTGGCGCGCGGCGTACGGCCTCGTGGTCGTGCTCGCCGTGCTGACGCTGCTGCTCGTGGTGCTGCTGGTGCCGCGGATGGCGGCCGACCGGGGCGCCTCGGGGCGCACCGAGCTGCGGGCGCTCAAGGAGCCGCAGGTGGTGCTGACCGCGCTCGCGGGCGCGATCGGCTTCGGCGGCATGTTCGCCGTCTACACCTACATCGCCTCCACGGTCACCGAGGTGGCCGGCCAGCCCGAGGCGATGGTGCCGGTCTACCTGCTGGCCTTCGGCATCGGCTCGGTGCTCGGCACCCTGCTCGGGGGGCGGCTCGCCGACTGGTCGGTGCTGCGCGCGACGGTGTACGGCGCCCTGGCGATGGGCGTGCTGCTGGCGGTGTTCGCGCTGGTGGCCGAGTCGGTCGTGCTCGGCATGCTGACGGTCTTCGCCATCTCCGGTGCCGGCGGCGTCTTCACCATCGGCCTGCAGATGCGGCTGATCCAGGTCGCCGGGGCGGCCCGCACCCTCGGGGCGGCGCTCAACCACTCGGCCCTCAACGCCGCCAACGCGCTCGGCGCGTGGCTGGGCGGGCTCGTGGTGGCCGCCGGGTTCGGCTACTCCTCGACCGCCTGGGTGGGCGTCGTGCTCTCCGCGCTCGGCCTCGGGGTGCTCGCGGTCTCGGTGCTGCTCCAGCGCCGGTCGACCGCGGCCGCGCTCTCCCCGGCCAGCACGTCGTAGAGCACGTCGTCGTCCCAGCGCCCGTCACCGAGCAGCACCTCGCCGCGGGCGCGGCCGCCCTCGGTGAGGCCCACGGTGCGCAGCAGCCGTCGTGACGCCGTGTTGTCGGCGGCCGCCCACGCCTGCACGCGGCGCAGCCCGAGGCCACCGTCGTCCCACGGCACGAAGGCGTGGCGCAGCGCCAGCCTCACGGCCTCGGTCGTCAGGCCGCGGCCCCGCGCCCGCGGGTGGGCCATGAAGCCCAGCTCCGCCTGCCGTCGGTGACGCAGCGAGGCGAGCTGCACGTGACCGAGGTACGCCGTGTCGTCCGCGTCGGTGACGGTCCAGTGCACCGCCTCGCCACGCGCCACCATCTCGCGGCGGCCCTCGACGAAGTCGTGGCCGCGCTCGTCGAGCGAGGGCTCCCGGCCCCGGGGCCCCTCGGAGAAGTGCCGCAGCGTCTCGTCGGACTGCGTGGCCACGACGCCCGCCAGGTCGCGGTCCTCGAGGGGGCGCAGCCGCACCCGGTCGCCGACCAGGACGGGGACGTCGTACCAGGCGTGGCGCGGGTGCAGCTCCTCTCCCCGCGCGAGCGTGCCGAACCACGCCGGCACCAGCGCGCCGCGCTGCTGCATCCAGTCACGTTCCTGGCCGACGTCGAAGCCCAGCCGCCACGCCAGGCGTCGCGAGGGCCAGTTGCCCCGGGCCGCCACCCAGTCGACGACCTCGAGCCCGCGCTCCTGGAAGCCCCACCCCAGCAGCAGGCGCACGGCACGCTCGGTCAGCCCGCGACGCCGGGCCCACGGGCTGGTGCCGTAGCCGACCTCGGCGCGTCCGTCGCCGCGCCGGGTCAGGCCGACACCGCCGGCGAAGCGCGCGACCCCGTCGTCGTCGCGCGCCTCCACCGCGAACTCCCAGGCCCGGTCGGTCTCCCAGCCGCCGGGCACCACGTGCCGCACGAAGGTCTTGGCGTCCTCCGGCGAGTAGGGCACCGGCACGGTGGTCCACCGCTGCATCTCGGGGTCGCGGCACTGCGCCAGCACCCCCTCGAGGTCGTCGTCGCGGTGCGCCCGGAGCGTGACGACGCCGTCGGTGAGGGTGGGGACCCTCACCCGTAGGTCATCCCCATGGCCTCGCGCACCTCGGCCAGGGTCGCGTCGGCGACCTCGTTGGCGCGGGCGTTGCCGCGGGCCAGCACCTCCTCGACGTACGCCGGCTCGGCCGCCAGCTCCTCGCGTCGCGCCCGCAGCGGGGCGAAGTAGGTGTTGACCGCGTCGGTGACCCGCGCCTTGAGCCCGCCGCCGCCGCCGTCGCCGATCTCCTCGGCGATCTGCTCCGGCGCGGTGCCCTCGCACAGCGAGGCGATCAGCAACAGGTTGGCGACCTCGGGACGCGTCTCGGGCTCGTAGGTGATGTGACGGTCGCTGTCGGTCTTCGCGCCCTTGAGCTTCTTGGCGGTCTCGTCGGCGCTCATCCGCAGCTCGACCACGTTGCCGCGCGACTTGCTCATCTTGGTGCCGTCGGTGCCCAGCAGCAGCGGGGTCTCGGAGAGCAGGGCGTCGGGCTCGGGGAAGATCGCGCCGTAGCGGTCGTTGAAGCGCCGCGCCACGACCCGGGTCTGCTCGATGTGGGGCAGCTGGTCACGCCCGACCGGCACCACGTTGGCCTTGCAGAAGAGGATGTCGGCCGCCTGGTGCACCGGGTAGGTCAGCATCAGCCCGCTGATCGAGGAGATGCCGGCGCTCTGGGCCTCGTCCTTGACCGTGGGGTTGCGCTGCAGCTCGGCCACGCTGACCAGGCTCAGGAAGGGCAGCAGCAGCTGGTTGAGGGCCGGCACCGCGGAGTGGGCGAAGATCGTGCACCGCTCGGGGTCCAGGCCCGCCGCGATGTTGTCGAGGAGCAGGTTGCGCACGTTGGCGCCGATGTCGCCGACGCCCTCGCGGTCGGTGATCACCTGGTAGTCGGCGATCAGCTGCAGGATCTCGACGCCGGCCTGCTGCAGCCGCACCCGGTTGCGGATGGAGCCGAAGTAGTGGCCCACGTGCAGCGCGCCGGTGGGACGGTCGCCGGTGAGCATCCGCAGCGACGCGGGGTCGGCGCCGATGCGCCTCTCGATCTCGTCGCTGCGCGCCTGGGCCGCCCGGAAGGTCTCACTGCCGCTGCTCACGAGGTGGCACTCTACAAAGGCCCCCGCGGGGGACCGGAGGGCGGCTGGCTAGGCTGCACCGGTGCTCACCATCGGCGTCTCGCTCGCCGTCCCGGAGCCCTGGGGCGAGCAGCTCCAGCGTCACCGGATCGCCTTCGGCGACGACGCGGCCCGGCACATCCCCACCCACGTCACGCTGCTCCCGCCGTACGCCACCGACGAGGCCTCGGTGCGCGCGCTGGAGGCCCACCTGGAGCAGGTCGCGGCGGCGACCGAGCCCTTCGCGATCCACCTGCGCGGCACCGGAACCTTCCGTCCCGTCTCGCCGGTCGTCTTCCTGACGCTCGTCGAGGGCATCAGCCAGTGCGAGCAGCTCGCGCAGGAGGTGCTCGCCGGGCCGGTGCGACCCGACCGGGACTTCCCCTACCACCCGCACGTGACCGTCGCGCACCACCTCGACGACGACGGCCTCGACCGCGCCTTCGAGACCCTGGCGACCTACGAGGCGTCCTTCCCGGTGGGGGAGATGTGGATGTACCTCCACGACCCCGCCCGCGGCTGGCAGCCCGAGCGCTCCTTCCGCTTCGGCGGCTGAGGAGCGCCTGGGCAGCGCCAGGTGCCGGTACGCCGGGTGTGGGCCCTGGGGCCCGGACGCCTCAGTGACCGTGCTTGATGGCGGTGCGCAGGTCCTTGTTGAGCTGGCTGATCACGTCGAGCGGGATGCCCTTGGGGCACGCGGAGGTGCACTCGCCGATGTTGGTGCAGCCGCCGAAGCCCTCGTGGTCGTGCTGGGCGACCATGCTCGCCACGCGGGAGTCGCGCTCGGCCTGACCCTGCGGCAGCTCGCCGAGGTGGGTGATCTTGGCGCCGAGGAAGAGCGAGGCCGAGCCGTTGGGGCACGCGGCCACGCAGGCACCGCAGCCGATGCACGTCGCCACGTCGAAGGCGCGGTCGGCGTTCTCCTTCGGCACCGGGGTCGCGTGGGCGTCGGGGGCCGCGCCGGTGTTGACCGAGACGAAGCCGCCGCTGGCGATGATGCGGTCGAAGGCGGACCGGTCGACCATGAGGTCCTTGATCACCGGGAACGCCGTGGCGCGCCACGGCTCGACGGTGATGGTCTCGCCGTCGCGGAAGGAGCGCATGTGCAGCTGGCAGGTCGTGGTGACCTCGGGGCCGTGCGCCTCGCCGTTGATCATCAGGTCACAGCTGCCGCAGATGCCCTCGCGGCAGTCGTGGTCGAAGACGATGGGCTCCTCGTCGCCGGCGATGAGCTGCTCGTTGAGCACGTCGAGCATCTCCAGGAAGGACATGTCCTCCGAGACCTCGTCGAGCTCGTAGGTCCTGATCCCGCCGGGGTCCTGGGGACCGTCCTGGCGCCAGATCTTCAGGGTGAACTTCACTTGTAGCTCCGCTGCTTCATCTCGGTGAACTCGTAGACCAGGTCTTCCTTGTGCAGCACGGGGTCCGCCCCGTCGCCCGCCCACTCCCAGGCCGCCACGTAGGCGTACTGGTCGTCGTGGCGCAGCGCCTCGCCGTCCTCGGTCTGCGACTCCGCCCGGAAGTGGCCGCCGCAGGACTCCTCGCGGTTGAGGGCGTCGATGCACATGAGCTCGCCGAGCTCGAGGAAGTCGGCCACGCGGCCGGCCTTCTCCAGCGACTGGTTGACGGTGTCGGCCGACCCGAGGACCTTGACGTTGCGCCAGAAGTCGTCCTTGAGGGTGCGGATCAGGTCGATCGCCTTCTTCAGGCCGTCCTCGGTGCGCTCCATGCCGCAGTACTCCCACATGATGTTGCCGAGCTCGCGGTGGTAGGAGTCGACGCTGCGGGTGCCCTTGGTGGTCATGAAGTGGTCGATGCGGGCCTGGACGGCCTGGCGCGCCTCGACGACCGCCGGGTGGTCCTCGGTGATCTTGTCGAAGGGGGAGTCGGCCAGGTAGTCGCGGATCGTGTTGGGCAGCACGAAGTAGCCGTCGGCGAGCCCCTGCATCAGCGCCGAGGCGCCGAGCCGGTTGGCCCCGTGGTCGGAGAAGTTGGCCTCGCCGGCGACGAACAGGCCGGGGATGCTGGCCTGCAGGTTGTAGTCGACCCAGAGCCCGCCCATGACGTAGTGGACCGCCGGGTAGATCCGCATCGGGACCTCGTAGGGGTCCTCGCCGGTGATCCGGGCGTACATGTCGAAGAGGTTGCCGTACTTCGACTCCACCGCCTTGCGGCCCAGGCGCTCGATCGCGTCGGCGAAGTCGAGGTAGACGCCGCGGCGCACGCCGTCGACCTCGGGACCGACGCCACGGCCCTCGTCGCACCTGTTCTTGGCCTGGCGGGAGGCGATGTCGCGGGGGACCAGGTTGCCGAAGGCGGGGTAGATCCGCTCCAGGTAGTAGTCGCGGTCGTCCTCGGCGATCTCGCGCGGGTCCTTGTCGGCGTCCTTGGCGTCCTTGGGGACCCAGATGCGGCCGTCGTTGCGCAGCGACTCCGACATCAGCGTCAGCTTGGACTGGTG
>JBQGFI010000007.1:0-1981 GCA_052040065.1 Marmoricola sp. | reverse complement strand
GTGCCGCTGGAGTAGCTGTCGCCGAGCGCGACGTACTCCCCGGCGGCGGCCTGGGTCGGCGGGGCCGTCAGCAGCCCGGCGGTGAGGGCGCTCGCGGCGCCGAGGGCGAGGGTGGTGAGGGTGCGTGACAACGAGGGCTCCCGAGAGACGTCAGTGGCCGGACGCCGTCGACCCTAGGAAGGGAGGACGCCGCCCGGCCACCGCCGGAACCCTGCAGATCAGAGCACGACAACAGAACGCAGCACGTTGCCCCCGTGCATCGCCTCGAAGGCCGCCTCGACGTCGCCGAGCCCGACCTCCTCGGTCACGAAGGCGTCGAGGTCGAGCCGCCCCTGGCGGTAGAGGTCGACCAGCATCGGGAAGTCGCGCGAGGGCAGGCAGTCGCCGTACCAGCTCGACTTCAGCGCACCGCCGCGGCCGAAGACGTCGATCAGGGGCAGGTCGGGCACCTTCATGTCGGGCGTCGGGACGCCGACCAGGACGACGGTGCCGGCGAGGTCGCGGGCGTAGAAGGCCTGCTTCCAGGTCTCCGGGCGGCCGACGGCCTCGATGACCACGTCGGCGCCGTCGGCACCGGGGTGCAGCAGGCTGGCGGCGCAGATCTCCTTGATCGCCTCGACCGGGTCGGTCTCGGAGCTGTTGACCGTGTGCGTGGCGCCGAGGCGCCGGGCGGTCTCGAGCTTCCGGTCGTCGATGTCGACGGCGATGATCGTGTCGGCGCCGGCGAGCGCGGAGCCAGCGATGGCGGCCACGCCCACGCCGCCGCAGCCGATCACCGCGACGCTCTTGCCGCGACCCACGGCGCCGGTGTTGATCGCGGCGCCGATGCCGGCCATCACGCCGCAGCCGAGCAGGCCGACCGCGGCCGGACGGGCCTCGGGGTCGACCTTGGTGCACTGCCCGCTCGCCACGAGGGTCTTCTCCGCGAAGGCGCCGATGCCGAGCGCGGGGCTCAGCTCGGTGCCGTCCTCCAGCGTCATCTTCTGCGTGGCGTTGAAGGTGGCGAAGCAGTACTGCGGCTCGCCGCGGTGGCAGGCGCGGCAGTCGCCGCACACGGCACGCCAGTTGAGGACGACGAAGTCACCGGGGGCGACCTCGGTGACGCCCTCCCCGACCGACTCCACGATGCCGGCGGCCTCGTGACCGAGCAGGAAGGGGAAGTCGTCGTTGATGCCGCCCTCGCGGTAGTGCAGGTCGGTGTGGCAGACGCCGCAGGCCTGGACCTGGACGACGGCCTCGCCCGGGCCGGGGTCCGGCACGGTGATGGTCTCGATGGAGACCGGCTCCCCCTTGGCCTTCGCGACGACGGCCTTGACCTGCTGCGGCATGCGTGTGCTCCTCTGCTGTGGCGGACCCGCCGGTGCAGTGGCGGACTCGCCGTCAACCTACGGGCTACGCCGAGACCTGCTCCACCGGCATGCTCGAGTCGGCCGGCAGGTCCAGCGCGGACGGCGCCCGGCCGCGCGCGACCATCTCGGCGCCGAGCGCGGCGACCATGGCGCCGTTGTCGGTGCACAGGCCGGGCCGGGGCACCCGCACCCGGATGCCGTGGGGGGCCGCTCGCTCCTCGGTGATCACCCGCAGCCGCGAGTTGGCGGCCACGCCGCCGCCGAGCAGCACGTCGTCGATGCCCTCGCTCACCGCGGCGTCGACCGCCTTGCGGCTGAGCACGTCGCACACCGCCTCCTGGAACGACGCCGCGACGTCGGCCACGGGCACCGGCTCGCCGGCGTCCTCGCGGGCCTGGACCCACCGTGCGACGGCGGTCTTGAGCCCGGAGAACGAGAAGTCGAAGCGGTGCCGCTCGAGGTCACGCCGCCCGGTCCACGTGCGGGCCGCCGGGGAACGGCAGGCCCAACAGCCGCGCGACCTTGTCGAACGCCTCCCCCGCGGCGTCGTCGATGGTGGCGCCGAGGGGCTCCACCCCGGTCGTGACGTCCTCGACCCTGAGCAGCGAGGAGTGCCCTCCGCTGACCAGCAT
>JBQGFI010000006.1:0-11162 GCA_052040065.1 Marmoricola sp. | reverse complement strand
CGGGGCCGGGGCGGCGGCGTCCTGCAGGGCCGTGTCGACGCTGACGACCAGGCGCACGGGGCGCTCCAGCCGGTCGGTGAGCGCATCCTCGATGCGGGTGCGCAGCCGGCCCTCGAGCTGGTTGCGGGTGAACTCGTTGGGCACCGCGACGACCGCGGTGTTCTCGGCGAGCATCAGCGGACGGCTCGAGGTGAGCCACATCCGCTGGTTGGGCGGGAGGTTGTCGACGATGCCCGGCCACAGCGAGTGCAGCTGTCCGGTCTGGCTCCCGTCGCTGCCGACCTCGGCGTCGTGCCCGTCCACGCTTCGCGGTGCTCCGTCCCTCGGTCCGACCACGGCACGCCGATCTGGGTGCCGATCTGGTGCCGGTCTGGGTCGCAGGGTGGAGTTGTCCACACCTTTGTCCACAGGTTGTGCAATGCCGACGGAGCAGCTCCGGTCACTGCCGGCCCGTACCTCCGCCCGAAGGATGGACGCTAACAACCGTGCCCTGCCCGCAGCAACACGTGGTCCACCGGCGGTGGACCAGTGGTCACGTCCGGCGCGGCTGCGGGTTGCCACGGTGATTTGCCCGGGCAGGAGGCCACCGCGTACCGTTGGGCGGTCGGCCCGTGGTCGACCGGTGCCGCCTGCCGCGCCTTCGTGCCGGCTTGCGTCGCACGCGATCCACGAGCCCGTCCGCAGACCGTACGCCAGCACCCCGAGTGGAGTGACACGAGTTGAGCAAGCGCACCTTCCAGCCGAACAACCGCCGCCGGCACAAGACCCACGGGTTCCGGCTGCGCATGCGCACGCGTGCCGGCCGCGCGATCCTGTCCTCGCGCCGTCGCAAGGGCCGCAAGAGCCTCGCGGTCTGAGGGCGACCGGACCCAGGAGTTGCTTCCTGCCCCGCATCGCCTGACCACGCCCGACCAGTTCCGCACCGTCGTGCGGCGCGGCCGCCGGCGCGGTTCGTCGACCCTGGTCGTGCACCTGCTCACCGGGTCCGGGGACGCTGCGGCGCCCCGCGCGGGGTTCGTGGTCTCCAAGGCCGTCGGGAGCGCCGTCGTCCGCAACCGGGTCAAGCGGCGCCTGCGGCACCTCGTGGTGCCGCACCTGGCGACGCTCCCGGACGGCGCGATGCTCGTGGTGCGGGCGCTGCCGCCCGCCGCGGAGGCCGACTCCGCCCAGCTCGGTCGCGACCTGGCGCGCGGCCTCGAGGCGCTCGCTGAGCGCCGTCCCGCCGAGGTCGGCGCGTGAAGCACGTCCTGGTGCTGCTGCTCAAGGGCTACCGGCTGCTCATCAGCCCGCTCTACGGCCAGGTCTGCCGCTTCCACCCCAGCTGCTCGGCGTACGCCTTGGAAGCGGTGCAGACGCACGGCAGTGTGAAGGGCAGCTGGCTCGCCGTACGCCGGCTCAGCCACTGCCACCCCTGGAACTACGGGGGCTATGACCCGGTTCCTCCCAAGAAGTCGGCACGTACCACCCGTCCCATGACGCGAGAGGTCTGACGTGGAGTTCTTCAAGTCGCTCGGCGGCTTCATCATGACGCCGCTGTACTTCGTCATCACGGCGGTGCTGCTGGGATGGCACGAGGTGTGGAGCCTGGTCTTCGACAAGGACTCCGGCTGGGCCTGGGCGCTGTCGATCGTCGGGCTGACGCTGGTCATCCGCGCGCTGCTGATCCCGCTCTTCGTCAAGCAGATCAAGTCCAGCCGCAACATGCAGCTGCTGCAGCCGCAGCTCAAGGCGCTGCGCGAGAAGTACGGGCACGACCGGGAGCGCTTCGCCCAGGAGCAGATGAAGCTCTTCAAGGACACGAAGACCAACCCGCTGTCCTCGTGCCTGCCGATCCTGATCCAGATGCCGATCTTCTTCGCGCTCTTCCGGGTGCTCGACCGGGCCGCCAAGGAGACCGACGTCACCCGCGGCCTGATGACGGTGCAGGACAACATCGACTTCGGCGAGGCCACCCTGCTGGGGGCCAAGCTCTCCGACACCTTCATCGGCACCGAGGACCTCAGCGTGCGGATCCTCGCCGCCGTCCTGGTGCTCACGATGACGGCCACCACCTTCCTCACCCAGCGCCAGCTGATGAGCAAGAACATGCCGGCCGACGCCCTCACCGGGCCCTACGCCCAGCAGCAGAAGCTGCTCCTCTACGTGCTCCCCGTGGTCTTCGCGGTCGGCGGCATCGCCTTCCCGATCGGCGTCATCCTCTACTGGACCACCTCCAACCTGTGGACCATGGGCCAGCAGTTCTACGTGATCCGCAACAACCCCGCGCCCAACACCGAGGCCGCCAAGGCCAAGGAGGAGCGCGACAAGGCCAAGCGGGTCAAGAAGGGTCTCCCCCCGCTGGAGGAGGAGTCCACGACCCGCACCGCCACCGCCACGGCCACCGACGAGGCGCCGCGCCCCTCGTCGCGCCAGCAGCCGAGGAACGTCTCGCGCGCCCAGCGCAAGAAGCAGGGCGGCAAGCAGCAGCAGCGCCCGCGCACCCAGCCCGACCCGCGTCCCGAGAGCGGCACCGGCCCCCAGGGCTCCGGTGACCTCGGTGACGGCACCACCGACCCAGGAGGCTCCTCGTGAGTGACCAGCTGACCGACCCCCACAACGACGCCGAGCAGGAGTCGACCTCGGGCACCGAGGACTCCACGGGCTCCGACGCCCCCGCCGCGGAGGCGCCCCCCGCCCGCGCCCAGCAGCTCGAGCAGGAGGGCGAGATCGCCGCGGACTACCTCGAGGAGCTGCTCGAGATCGCCGACCTCGACGGCGACCTCGACATGGACGTCGAGGGCGACCGGGCCACGGTCTCCATCGTCGGCGCCGACCTGCCGGAGCTGGTGGGCGAGGACGGCGAGGTGCTCGACGCGCTCCAGGAGCTGACCCGGCTCGCGGTCTACCGCGAGACCGGCGAGCGCTCGCGGCTGATGCTCGACGTCAGCGGCCACCGCGCCGACCGCCGCGCCGACCTCGAGCGTCGCGCCGAGACGGTCATCGCGCAGGTCAAGGAGTCCGGCGAGCGCGCCGAGCTGGACCCCATGACGCCCTTCGAGCGCAAGGTGGTGCACGACGCCGTCGCTGCCGCCGGGCTCCGCTCGGAGTCCGAGGGGGTCGAGCCGCGCCGCTACGTCGTGGTGCTGCCCGCGTGAGCGACGACGCTCCAGTTTCACGTGAAACACCCCCCGCGCCGGACTCGGCGCGGGGGGTGTACGCTGCCCGGCTCCCCCTCGCCGAGACGTACGCCGCGCTGCTCGGCGACGAGGCGACGGTGCGGGGACTGATCGGACCGCGCGAGGTGCCGCGCCTGTGGGAGCGCCACCTGCTCAACTGCGCGCTGGTCACCGACCTGGTGCCCGACGGCTCCCACGTCGTCGACGTCGGCAGCGGCGCCGGGCTGCCGGGTCTGGTGATGGCGATCCGCCGCCCCGACCTGCGCGTCACGTTGCTGGAGCCGCTGCTGCGACGCACGACGTTCCTCGAGCTCGCCGTCGCGCGCCTGGGGCTGGCCGAGCAGGTCACCGTGGTGCGTGGGCGGGCCGAGCAGCACGCCGGGGCGGGGTACGACGTCGTGACCTCGCGCGCCGTGGCCCCGCTCGACCGGTTGGCGGGCTGGTGCCTGCCGCTGGTGGCGCCCGGGGGCACGATGCTGGCGATGAAGGGCTCCTCGGCGACCGAAGAGATCGCCGGTGCGACCACGAAGTGGCGTGCGCAGGGCTTCCGGACGCCGATCGTGCACCACGTGGGCGAGGGTCTGGTGGAGCCACCGGTCACGCTCGTCGAGGTGCGCCGGGACCGCTGACCGGCGGGTTTTCCACCGGGCGGAACCGCACCGTGGCGCGGCGAGCAGGCTGGTTGTCCACAGACGTCGCCGTGTTTTCCACAGGCGGCCCATGTGAGGTGTCGGGCATCTCGCGCGTACGGGCGTGTCCTCCCTCGCAGTTTCACGTGAAACGCGCACGCTTGGTCCATGAGCCCGTCCGCCCCCACTGCTGCTGACCTCGCCGCCTCGCGGCCACGCTTCGACGACACCACGCCCATGGCGCGGGCGGTGGAGCGCCAGCTGCTGGTGCGCCAGGGACGGCGCTTCGGCGACCCGCTGCCGCGCCCCGACCACACCCGCGTGATGGTCGTGGCCAACCAGAAGGGCGGCGTCGGCAAGACCACCACCGCGGTCAACCTGGCCGCCGCCCTCGCCCAGGGTGGCCTGCGGGTGCTGGTGATCGACCTCGACCCCCAGGGCAATGCCTCCACCGCCCTCGACATCGAGCACACCCGCGGCACGCCGTCGACGTACGACGTGCTGGTCGACGAGGTGCCGCTGGAGCAGGTGGTGCGTCCCCACGCCCGGCTCGACGCGCTGTGGTGCGTGCCGGCGACGATCGACCTGGCCGGCGCCGAGATCGAGCTGGTCTCCGCGGAGGGCCGCGAGCAGCGGCTGCGCCGCGCCCTGGCCGACCACCCGCGGGTCGGCACCGCCGCCGAGGCGGGCGAGGACCGCTTCGACTACGTGCTCATCGACTGCCCGCCCTCGTTGGGCCTGCTCACGCTCAACGCCCTGGTGGCCGGGCGCGAGATGCTGATCCCGATCCAGGCGGAGTACTACGCCCTCGAGGGGCTGGGCCAGCTCACCGAGACCATCGAGATGGTGCGGGCCCACCTCAACCAGGACCTCGACGTGAGCACCATCCTGCTGACGATGTACGACGCCCGCACCAACCTCGCGGCCGGGGTGGCCGCCGAGGTGCGCGGGCACTTCGGGTCGCGCGTGCTGCGCACCGCCATCCCGCGCTCGGTGCGGGTCTCGGAGGCCCCGAGCTACGGCCAGAGCGTGATCGCCTACGATCCCGGCTCACCGGGGGCGTTGTCCTACCTGGAGGCGGCCCGCGAGCTGGCCGACCGGGGGGCGGCGCGCCGGTCGACCGCACCGTCCACGCACGAGGGAGCACGATGAGCACGCACCAGCCCGTACGCCGGGGACTCGGACGCGGGCTCGGTTCGCTGATCCCCACGGCTCCCCCCGAGCAGCCGTCGGCGCCCGACGCCGAGCAGGTCACTGCCCCGCCCGTCGGGGAGACCGCCCCGCTCACCGTGCCCCCGGCACCCGTGGCGGGCGCGCACTTCGCCGAGCTGCCGGTGGGCGCGATCACGCCGAACCCCCGCCAGCCGCGGCAGGTCTTCGACGAGGACGCGATGGGCGAGCTGGTGCACTCCGTGCGCGAGATCGGGCTGCTGCAGCCGGTCGTCGTGCGCCGTACCGGTGAGGCGTCCTACGAGCTGGTGATGGGTGAGCGCCGTTGGCGGGCCACCCAGGCCGCCGGCCACGACACCATCCCGGCGATCGTGCGCGACACCAGCGACGACGACCTGCTGCGCGACGCACTGCTGGAGAACCTGCACCGTGCGCAGCTGAACCCGCTGGAGGAGGCGGCGGCGTACCGGCAGCTGCTCGACGACTTCGGCTGCACCCACGACGAGCTGGCCGGTCGGATCGGCCGCAGCCGTCCCCAGATCAGCAACACGCTGCGGCTGCTCAACCTCTCGCCGGCGGTGCAGCGGCGCGTCGCGGCCGGCGTGCTCTCCGCCGGGCACGCCCGGGCGCTGCTCGGTGTCGACGACGCCGCGGCGCAGGACCGGCTCGCCGGCCGCGTCGTGGCCGAGGGCATCTCGGTGCGGGGCCTGGAGGAGATCGTCTCGGTCGGCGTCGAGGAGGAGTCCGGCCCCACCGTGCGCCCGGCGCGCCCTACCGCGCCCGGACTGACGGAGATCTCCGACCGGCTCGGCGACCGGCTCGACACCCGGGTCAAGGTCAGCCTCGGCCGCTCCAAGGGCAGGATCACCATCGACTTCGCCTCGCTGGCCGACCTCGAGCGCATCGTCACCGTGATCGACCCGCGCAACCGCCACGACCGACCCATCTGAGGGAGCGGCGGACCTTCGTGTCCTTATGTCGACAAAGCGCTACGTCGACCTGACGACAAGACCACAGATCACCTTGTCGACACGTCGACGCGTCGACTGTTCGACGTGAAACCTCAGGAGTCCTCGCGGGCGGCGCGCCGGGCGGCTCGGCGCGCCTTCTCCTCGTGGTCGAGGCGGAGCGCCTCCTCGGGCGTGGGGGCGGAGCCGCCCCGCGAGGCCGGCAGCCACCAGCTGCCCGGCGGCTGCTCCTCGGCGGGGTAGGCGTCGATGGCGGCGTCGACGAGGGCGACGACCCGCTCCCGCAGCTCCAGTGTCTCCTTGACGGGGTCCTCGCCCGTCGGGTGGAGCGGTGCGCCGACCCGGATCCCGATGGTCTTGCCACGCGAGAGGTCACGGGGGTGGTCCTTGGTCAGGATCCGCTGGGTGCCCCACAGCGCGACCGGCACGAGGGGCACGCCGGCCTCGGCGGCGATGCGGACCGCCCCGGTCTTGAACTCCTTGGGCTCGAAGGACCGCGAGATCGTGGCCTCGGGGAAGATGCCGACCGCCTCCCCGGCCTCCAGGTAGCGCCGCGCGTCGTCCAGCGACTGCGCTCCCTCCGCCCGGTCGACCGAGATGTGGTGCATCGAGCGCATCACCGGCCCGCCGACCGGGTGGTCGAAGACCTCGCGCTTGGCCATGAAGCGCACCAGCCGCCCCGAGGGGTGTGCGGCGAAGCCTCCGAGCACGAAGTCGACGTAGCCGATGTGGTTGAAGGCGAGCAGCACGCCGCCCTCCCGCGGCACGTGCTCGGTGCCCTCCACCTGGAAGCGCAGGCCGAGCACGCGGAAGAGCGTCTTGGCCGTCACGATGATGGGCGGGTAGGTCAGGTCACGCATGGCGCGCATCGTCGCACGCCGGGCCGAGGGCCGACAGACGCGACCTGGCGGCGAGGTTCCTGGAAGACTGGCCGCATGCGCCCCATCGTCCAGAGCCGCAAGCTGCAGCACGTCCGGTACGACGTCCGGGGGCCGATCCTCGTCGAGGCCCAGCGCCTGGAGGCCGAGGGCCACAAGATCCTCAAGCTCAACATCGGCAACCCCGCACCCTTCGGCTTCGAGGCCCCCGAGGCGATCGTCGCCGACATCGTGCACAACCTGCCCGAGGCCCAGGGCTACTCCGACAGCCGCGGCATCTACTCCGCGCGCACGGCGGTCGCGCAGTACTACCAGTCCCGCGGGCTGCGTGAGACCGCCAACGACGACGTCTACATCGGCAACGGCGTCTCCGAGCTGATCTCGATGGTGCTCCAGGCCTTCCTCGACGACGGCAACGAGGTGCTGGTGCCCGCCCCCGACTACCCGCTGTGGACCGGCGCGGTCTCGCTGTGCGGGGGGACGCCGGTGCACTACCGGTGCGACGAGGACAACGGCTGGGACCCCGACCTGGAGGACATCGAGCGCAAGATCACGCCGGCCACCCAGGCCCTGGTGATCATCAACCCCAACAACCCCACCGGCGCGGTCTACAGCGAGGAGACCGTCAAGGGGCTGGTCGACATCGCGCGCCGCCACCAGCTGGTCGTCTTCAGCGACGAGATCTACGAGAAGATCCTCTTCGACGACGCCGTGCACCACCACACGGCGGCCTACGCCGGGGACGACGTGCTGTGCCTGACCTTCAGCGGCCTCTCCAAGGCCTACCGCGTCTGCGGCTACCGCGCCGGGTGGGTGATGGTCTCGGGCCCCAAGCACCTGGCCGAGGACTTCCTGGAGGGGCTCACGCTGCTGGCCAACATGCGGATGTGCGCCAACGTGCCGGCCCAGCACGCGATCCAGACCGCGCTCGGCGGCTACCAGTCGATCGAGGAGTACATCCACCCCGGCGGCCGCTTCTACGAGCAGTCCAAGACCGCCTCGCGGCTGCTCAACGAGATCGAGGGCGTCAGCTGCGTGGAGCCCCGGGGCGCGCTCTACTGCTTCCCCCGGCTCGACCCCGAGGTCTACCCGATCAAGGACGACGAGCAGTTCGTCATCGACCTGCTGCGCGCCAAGAAGATCCTGGTCACGCACGGCACCGGCTTCAACTGGTTCGAGCCCGACCACTTCCGGCTGGTGACGCTGCCCGACCTCGACACGCTGACCGAGGCCATCGGCCGGATCAGCGACTTCCTCGCGACCCAGCGGTGAGCCTCCCGTGACCCGCCGCACCGAGCGCCTGACCCTCGACCACCTGCCGCTGCTCCCGGCGGGCGCCGACTGCGTCTTCTGGGAGCTCGACCCGGTACGCCGCCGCGAGGTCCGGGGGCACGAGGCCGAGGAGAAGGCGGCGTGGGTCTCGATGGTGCTGCGCGAGTGGGGCTCCTGCGGCAGGGTGCTGCTGGTCGACGGGGAGGTGGTGGGCCACGCCCTGTGGGCGCCTCCGGTGCACGTGCCGGGGGCCGACGGCTTCGCGACCGCCCCCGTGAGCGGCGACGCCGTGGTGCTCACCGAGGTGTACGTCGCCCCGGAGCACCGGGGTGGTGGGCTCGCGCGGGTGCTGGTGCAGGGCATGGCCAAGGACCTCGTCCGCTCGGGCACCGTGCGCGCGGTCGAGGCCTTCGGGCACAGCGGCGCCAGCAGCCACGACACCTGCACCGTGCCCACGCAGTTCCTGCTGGCCGTGGGCTTCCGCACCCACCGCGCGCACCCGGTGCACCCGCGGATGCGGATGGACCTCAAGACCACGGTCAGCCTGCGTCAGGAGCTCGAGCGGGGACTCGACCGGCTGCTCGCGCCGGTCAAGCGGCAGCCGCGCCCGGTGCGGCCCGTGCCCCGCGACGAGGGGGCCCACCGGGAGGCTTGAACACGTTCGAGGCGACGTCAGGCCAGGGCGGCGGCGACGACCTGGGGGTCGGCGCAGGCGTCGGCGAAGGCCGCCACGCGGGCACGGATCTCCCGTCCGAGCAGCCAGCGGCCCACCCGGTCGGCCACGGGGGAGAGCCACCGCGGCCGGGTGGCGAAGGTGTACTTCCACACCGCCCGGGCACCAGCGACGTCACCGCGCTGCTCGGGGGTGAAGCGCCAGCCGCCGCCGAAGGACCCGAAGAACCACGGGCCCGACTCCATCGTCATGCCGACCGACGTGGGTGGCCGGTAGGAGACGTAGCGGCTCACCATGCGCGGGCCGACGCGGGCGCGGGTGAAGGTGCGGACGCCGACGCCCGGCGCCGTCGCGCCGTCGAGGAAGTGCTGGCGGCGGATGAAGGGATCCCAGCGCAGGCGCAGCTCACCGGTGGTCTGGCTGACCGCGAAGGCCTGCTCCGGCGGTAGCGGGACCCACGCCTCGGCACTCACCTGCGGCACGACGCCCCGCTCACGGCGTGTAGGCGGCGCGGAGCTCGGAGTAGCTGAGCACGCCGGTGTGCGCGTCGACGTCGGGGGTGAGGTAGAAGCGCTGCACGGCGACGACGAGGGCCTCGGCCAGCTGGTCGCGGAAGTCGGGGTCCTCGAGTCGCGCACGGTCGCCCACGTTGGTCAGGTAGCCGGCGTCGAGGCGCACCGCCGGCATCTCGGTGCGCCGCAGCAGCTCGAAGGCCTTGGCGTGGCTGCGCAGGTCGAGCAGGTCGGTGCGCGCGACGATCTCGCGCTGCACCAGGCCGGCGAAGCGCTCTCCGGCCGAGGACCACGAGGCCGGGTCGGTGCCGCCGAAGAAGTAGGTGGAGCAGCCCTTGGCCTCGGGGTTCTCCGAGGTGTCGAGGGCCAGGGAGAGGAAGAGGTTGGCGCGGGTGCGGTTGGCGAACGCCGCCCGCTCGGCGTCGTCGCGCACGGCGCCCTGGCGGGCGGCCGAGAGGTAGGCCTGCACGCCGATGGCGACCAGCCGACCCTCCACCCGACCCGCGAGGTCGTGCAGGATCGCGTCGTGGCCGTCGGCCAGGTCGGCCGGCAGGTGGTCGGTGCGCCCGACGTCGACCACCACGGTGCGGCCGGTCAGGTTGGGTCCGACGTCGCGGATGTGCTCGGCGTCGCGCAGCGCGCCGGGAGCGCCGCCGCGCACGATGGGCGCGAGCCGGGCGAGCGCCTTCAGCGTCGCGGGCCCACAGGTCCCGTCGGGCGGCAGCCCGGTGTTGCGCTGGAACTCCCGCACGGCGGCCTCGGTCTCGGACCCGAAGTAGCCGTCGACGCGGAGGACCCCGAAGCCGAGGTCGAGCAGCCGGCGCTGCAGGGTCGAGACGTCGTCGCCGACCATCAGGTCGCCCGGCAGGTGGGTCAGGATCCGGTCACCGAGGTCCCAGCGGGCCTCCTCCAGGCGCCGGAAGGTCTCCGGACCCACCACGCCGTCGACGCTGAGCCCGCGCTGCTGCTGGAAGTCGCGCACCGCGAGCTCGACGTGCTCGTCGAAGCCGCGGGCCACGGCGGCGACCTCGAGCAGGCCGAGGCGACCGAGCAGGGCCGTCACGCGGGTGACGGCCGGCCCGGTGTCACCGCGGCGGCAGACGACGTCCATCGCGCCGACCCTAGGGCATGGGCCGCTCAGGCGATGAACTCGTCGAGCTCCTTGAGCAGCGCGGCCTTGGGGCGGGCGCCGACGATCTGCTTGACGACCTCGCCGCCCTGGTAGACGTTGAGCGTCGGGATGCCGGTGACCCGGTAGGTGGAGGGGGTCACGGGGTTCTCGTCGACGTTCATCGCCACGAAGGAGAGCTTCTCGCCGTGCGCGGCGTTGAGCTCGTCGAGGATCGGGCTGACCTGGCGGCAGGGCCCGCACCACTCGGCCCAGAAGTCGACGAGCACGGGCTTGTCGGACTTCAGCACCTGGGTCTCGAAGGTGTCGTCGGTGACGGCCGGAAGGTTGGACATGCGGTGCTCCTCAGCGGGTTGCGTGGCTGGTGGATGGTGCTGGGGGGTCAACGTCGGCACGCCACGGGGCTATTCCGTGGCGCACGAGACATCTCAGCCGGCGGCGCCGACCGTGGCCGCACCCGCAGGCGTGGTGCGGGCGAAGTCGAGGTCGGCGAGGTAGCGCTCGGCGTCGAGGGCCGCGGCGCAGCCGGTGCCGGCCGCGGTGATGGCCTGGCGGTAGTGGTGGTCGACGAGGTCGCCGCAGGCGAAGACACCGGTGAGGTCGGTCTTGGTCGAGGGGTGGTCGACCAGGACGTAGCCCTCGTCGTCGAGCCGGACCTGGCCCTTGATCAGCTCGGAGCGCGGGTCGTGGCCGATCGCGATGAAGAGGCCGGTGGCGTCGAGCTCGCGCTCCTCGCCGGTGACGGTGTCGCGCAGCGTGAGCCCGGTGAGCTTGTC
>JBQGFI010000005.1:0-10574 GCA_052040065.1 Marmoricola sp. | reverse complement strand
CGTCGCCGCACCGCCTCGGTGAGCTGCCCGCCCTCGTCGTAGCCGACGTAGCCGGGGGGCGCGCCGACCAGGCGGGCCACCGAGTGCTTCTCGGAGTACTCGCTCATGTCGATGCGCACGATGGCGCGCTCGTCGTCGAAGAGGAAGTCGGCCAGCGACTTGGCCAGCTCGGTCTTGCCGACGCCGGTGGGGCCGAGGAAGAGGAAGGAGCCGGTCGGGCGGTCGGGGTCGCTGATGCCGGCGCGCGAGCGGCGCACGGCGTCGCTCACCGCCGCCACGGCGGCGCGCTGGCCGACCAGCCGCGTGCCGAGGATCTCCTCCATCCGCAGCAGCTTGGCGGTCTCGCCCTCGAGCAGGCGGCCGGTCGGGATGCCGGTCCAGGCCTCGACGACGTCGGCGATCTCCTGCGGGCCGACGGACTCGCCCACCATCCGGTCGCCCAAGTCGTGCTCGGCGCTCTCGGCCGCGGCGATCTCCTGCTCCAGACGCATCCGGGTCTGGTGCAGCGTGGCGAGCTGCTCGAGCAGGGGGCGGCGCTGCTCCTCGCTGATGCCGCTGCCCAGCTGGTTCTGCGTCTGGGTGATCACGGTGCCGACCCGGTCGAGCTCGGCACGCAGGCCCGCCGCGCCCTCGAGCTCCTGCTTCTCCCGCTCCCAGCGCACCTCGAGCCCGCGCAGCTCCTCCTCGCGGTCGGCGAGGTCGGCGCGCAGCCGCTCGAGCCGGTCGACGGTGGCGTCGTCGGTCTCGCGCTCCAGCGCGAGCTCCTCCATGCGCAGCCGGTCGACGGCACGGCGCAGCTGGTCGATCTCGACCGGCGAGCTCTCGCGCTCCATGCGCAGCCGCGAGGCGGACTCGTCGACCAGGTCGATCGCCTTGTCGGGCAGCTGCCGGCCGGTGATGTAGCGGTCGGAGAGCATCGCGGCCGCCACGAGCGCCGCGTCGGTGATCTTGACGCCGTGGTGGGCCTCGTACTTCTCCTGCAGCCCGCGCAGGATCGCCACGGTGTCCTCGACGCTCGGCTCGCCGACGAAGACCTGCTGGAAGCGCCGCTCCAGCGCGGGGTCCTTCTCGATGCGCTCGCGGTACTCGTCGAGGGTGGTGGCACCGATCAGCCGCAGCTCGCCGCGGGCGAGCATCGGCTTGAGCATGTTGCCGGCGTCCATGGCGGAGTCGCCCCCGGCGCCCGCGCCGACCACGGTGTGGAGCTCGTCGATGAAGGTGATCACCTGGCCCTCGGAGGCCTTGATCTCCTCGAGCACCGACTTCAGCCGCTCCTCGAACTCGCCGCGGTACTTCGCCCCGGCGACCATGGCGGCCAGGTCGAGGCTGAGCACGCGGCGACCCTTCAGCGAGTCGGGCACGTCGCCCGCGACGACCCGCTGCGCGAGGCCCTCGACGACGGCGGTCTTGCCGACACCGGGCTCGCCGATCAGCACCGGGTTGTTCTTGGTGCGGCGCGAGAGCACCTGCACCACCCGACGGATCTCCGCGTCGCGACCGATCACCGGGTCGAGCCGGCCCTCCTCGGCGCGCTCGGTGAGGTCGACGGCGTACTTCTCGAGCGCCTCGTACGACGCCTCGGCGTCCTGGCTGGAGACGGTGCGGGTGCCGCGCACGGCGGTGATGGCCGCGCGCACGGCGGGCTCGGTGACGCCGTGCTCGGCGAGCAGTCCGCGGGTCGGGCTCTCCACGACGGTGAGCGCCAGGAGCAGCACCTCGGTGGCGACGTAGTCGTCGCCGAGCTCGCCGGCCAGCTCCAGCGCCTTGGCGAGCACACGGGTGAGGGCGGGGCTGGCACCCGGGGTGGAGACGGTGGAGCCCGACACCCGCGGCAGCGCGGCGACCGCCCGGGCGACGGCGACCTCGACCGCGCCGGCGTCGAGCTCGGCCCGGGTGAGCAGCGACCGCGCGATGCCGCCCTCCTGCTGCAGCAGCGCCTCGGCCAGGTGCATCGGCTCCACCTGCGGGTTGCCGGCGTTGACGGCACGGGTGCTGGCCGCGTTGAGGACCTCGACGCTGCGTGAGGTCAGCTTGCTGGCGTCCACGGTGACTCCTCCTCGACTCGTCTCGACACTACTCCTGGAACGCGCCCGAAGTTGAGTCCATTCCCCTCAACTCTGGGCAGGACGTGCCGCAAGCACGACGTTCGGCCCCGCGCCAGCTGGTCCAGGAACTGGACTACTCCCCGCGCGGCCTTTCGTCATGGATGTCCCGGTTGTACACCGGAACTCGTTGACGGTTCGACCAGATCCCGGGCGGTGGCGGCCTCCCGCCCCTACCGTCGGAGGGTCCGCCGACGACTGACCGCCGACGAGAGGGGTCGTGACGTGCCCGCGTCCGCTGCCGCCGCTGCCACCGAGCTGCTCGGCCTCGCGTGGCTGGAGCTGGTCGGTCACCTGCTGCACTACGGCCTCATCGCGGCCGGACTGGTCGGGGTGGTGCTGCTCCTGGCTCCGGGCCTGGTCCCGGGGTGGCGACGCGGCCGCGGCGACCGGGACGCCGGTGCCCGCACGGGGAGCCCGCGATGAGCTGGCAGGTGGGCATGCTCGCCAACGCGCTCATCGCCGTGGCGTACCTCGCGATCTCGCTGGCCATCGTGCGCCCCCTGGTGCGCAGCGACCAGCTGCGGTCCAACCGGCTGGGAGCCGCCACCGCGGCCATCTTCCTCACCTGCGCGGTGCACCACGGCGCCCACGCGGTGCACATGGCGATGCCCTTCTTCGGCGTCGACGTGGCGCGCGGGCTCGCGATGCGTCAGGCGTGGGGCTGGTCGCTGGCGCTGTGGGACGTCGTCGGCGCCCTCGTGGCGATCTGGTACTGGACGCTGCGACGCACCTACGGGTCGTTGATGCAGGGGGCCCAGCTCTTCGAGGACTTCCGGACCCGGCAGCAGCAGGCCCTCGAGCTCAACGACAACGTGCTGCAGGGACTGGTGGTGGCCCGCATGGCGATCGATCTCGGCGACACGCGGCGGGCGGCGGAGGCCCTCGACGACGCCATCGCCCGGGCTGGTCACATCATCACCGGCCTGCTGGCCAGCGATCCGAGCAACGCCGACCTGCGTCGCAGCGCCGCGGCGCTCGACGACGCCTCCGGTCTCGGGGAGGAGCGGTGAGCGCCGTCCCCGAGGTCCAGCCGGTGCGGGTCGTGCTCGTCGACGACACGGCAGACCTGCGTGAGCTGTTGCGCTTCGCCCTGGAGCAGCACGAGTTCACCGTGGTCGCGGAGGCCTCCGACGGTCGCGAGGGGATCGCACGGGTCGAGCAGCACGCGCCGGACCTGGTCCTGCTCGACCTGGCGATGCCCGTGATGGACGGCTTCGAGGCGCTGCCACGGATGCGGCGCACCTGTCCCCGGGCGAAGATCGTGGTGCTCTCGGGCTTCGACGCCGGCGCCATGGCGACCCGCGCGCACGACCTCGGCGCCGACGGCTACCTGCAGAAGGGGGCCAGCCTGAACGAGACGCTGCGCTACCTGCGCGAGGTGGTGGGCCCGCCCGGGACGACGCTCCCGCTCGCACCGCAGGCGGTCGCGCCGTTGACCGTCGTTCCCGACCTCGCGCCACGAGCCTCCCCCCGGCTCGGCGCGCCGGGCCTCCCCGCGTGGCTCGACGCCGTCCCCTTCGGCGTGCTGCGCCTCGACGACTCCCCCGACCTGGTCGTGCTGGAGGCCAACGCCGCCGCGACCACGGTGCTCGGGGTGGGGGTGCGCACGGGGGCGCCGCTCGCGACCACCTCGGCGGCCCTGGCGGCCCGGGTGGCGCCGTACGCCGCCGCCGACACCACCCGGCTGGAGCTGTCCAGCGGCGTCGCGGCCCCGCTCCACGTCACGCTCGTGCGCGACGGCGAGGAGCGCGTGCTCGTCCTGACCCCGCACGGCTGAGCCCGGTCGGACTCGCCAGGGCTACTCCTCGGGGGCGAGGTGCGTGGGAAGGTCGCCCGGCTCCGACTCCGGGTCGACCAGGCAGCTGCGGCAGAAGCCGGTGCCGAAGGGGGTCAGGTGGATGCTGCGGCGCACCACCTTGGCGAAGCGCACCGAGTGCACCGCCTCGAGCACGTCGGGCTGCGCCTCCACGACCTGGTACTCCATCGGGTCCTCGAGCTGCTCGCGGCTGAACCACACCAGTCCGAGCCGGAAGAGGTTGTTGAGGTACGCCGGCACCTGCTCGGGGTGGCGCAGCCCCGCGCGACCACCGATCATCGTGAGGCCGCCGGCCACCAGGCTCGAGCTCACGCGACCGACCGGACCGCCCGTGCGCACGTCGACCGACGGCTGCGGGCCACCGCGCAGGAGGAGCAGCAGGATCCGCGCCTCGTCGGGCGCGAGGTCGTCGAGGATGCGGCCGTACGCCGGGTGCGCCTGCTCCTGGCGCCACACGTCGCGCGAGCGGTGCAGCAGCTCCTCACCCCGCTCGCGCAGCGTGGGCTCGCGGGCCGGCCGTGCGGGCTCGACGTCGGCGAGCACCACCTCGGAGAGCGAGACCGTCGCGTCGCGCAGCGCCTTGGGCACCGGGACGCCCGCCGCGACGGCCCGGGCGACGTCGCCCACCGTGCGGGAGTCCTCGGCGACGTCCTCGGCGACGCCCTGCACCAGCGCGTCGGCGGCCTCCCGGTCCGTCAGCGCCCGCGCCAGCAGCCGCGTCGAGCGCAGCCCCGAGCCCAGGCCCCACGCCGCCGACCGCGCGGCGGCCGTCGCCGCGATCCGGGCCACCCCGGGCAGCGCCTCGGTGGCCTCCCGCAGCGCCGGGCTGCGCGGGTCGCGCGGGTAGCGCGGGTCGGGTCGCGTCCCGTCGGTGCTGCTCATGCCGGCCCTCCCGTCCCGAGCAGTGCGAGGTGGAGCAGGCCTCCACCGAACCCCATGATGGCGCCGTGGGCGTAGAGCATCCACTCGTCCTCCCGGATCGCCGAGCGCATCATCTCCACGAAGTCGGTCGGCGGCAGCTCCTTGGTGCGGCGCGCGACCAGCGCGTTGATCCGGTCGGCCTGCTGCCGGGAGAAGTCCGGGTCGCGGAAGGCGCCACCCGTGCGGTCGACCGCCTCGGTGGCCACGGCCTCGCGGATGTTGTCGAAGTGCTGCCGGCCGACGGCCAGGCGGACGGCGCCGCGCACCGGACCCGCGGCGTTGTCGATCGCCGGGCGCATCGCCTCGGCGAGCATCTGCCGGGTGCGGTCGCCGCGGGGACCGTCGAGCAGGAAGTCGCCGATGTTCTCCAGCGTGATGACGTCGTCGGCGATGATGCGGGCGTAGACCTCGGCCGCCTGCTCCTGGCGGCGCAGGAAGAGCCCCTGGACCTTCACGCCGAGGATCCGCCGCGGCTCCGGCGGCTCGAAGATGAGCCACATGCCGAGGGCGTTGGTCATCCACCCGACGACCACGCCCAGCACCGGCAGCACCCACCACTGCGCGATCCAGTGGTCCAGCACCGCGAGCGGGACGCCGAGCAGGAAGCCGAAGACGAAGCCGAAGGCGACCATCAGGTTGAGCTCGCGCTGGCCGAAGTCGCGGAAGATGCGCACCACCAGCCCCGGGTTGGCCCGGAAGTGGTTGATCACCATGATCTTGGGGTCGAGCAGCTGGTCGATGTGCTCGCCGATCTCGTCGGTGACGTGGTGCACCACGGCCGGCAGCTGCTGCTGCACCCGGCGTACGACGGCCTGGCGCGCGCGGGGCGGCAGGTCGCGCCACAGCGCGGGGTGCTCGCGGCGCATCACCTGGTCGATCATCGTCGGCAGCTCGGGCTCGAAGACCGAGACGATGTGCTCGGCGATCCGGTCGGGGTCGAGCTGGCGGTAGAACTCCGCGGGGGTGCCGAGCTTGGCGATCGCCTTGTCGACGGCGATGCTGCCCATCTTGGCGGCGCGGGCCGGCACGATCCCCTGCCACCCCACCCCGCCCTGCAGCAGGCCGGGCACCTCCTGCAGCTTGCGCGGCAGCACCCGCGAGAGCGTGCGCATGCCGGGCACGCGGACGCCGCGGAAGCGCACCGGGCTGAAGAGCATCCACAGCCCGGTCCAGTTGATCAGGAAGCCGACGACGCCGGTGAAGACCGGGACGGTCAGGACGTGGAGCCAGTCGGCCTCGCGGAAGAGCCAGTCCACCTGCAACGGCAGCATCGGCCCCCCTCGTCCGGCACGGGCGACGTCGCCCGCGTCCCTGCGGAGGTTAACGGCGAGTAGCCGACGAGGTCACCGAGACGGCCGACACAGTCGCGACCGGGGTGCTCTCGGCCCCAGAAGCACGCGACACGCCGGCACCCACCGACCACATCGCCGAAGAACCTCCCGGCTCAGCGCCGACCGAAGGGGTTGCCGGGGTCGAGCGGGCTCAACGTGCCCGGGGGGCGCAGCGCGGGCAGGTTGGGTCGGCGCTCGCGCAGGCTGCCGATGGTCGCCTCGAGGGCGGCGGCCAGGTCGGCGACCTGGCCCCGGAGCTCGCGGTTGCGGGCCCGGAGAGCCGCGACCTGCGACTCCAGCTCCAGGATGCGGCGCACACCCTCGAGGCCGATGCCGGCCGAGGTCAGCTCGGCCACCTCGCGCAGCAGCTCGATGTCGCGCAGCGAGTAGCGGCGGCCACCGCCGCCGGTGCGGCCTGGGGAGACCAGGCCGGCGCGGTCGTACTGCCGCAGCGTCTGCGGGTGGAGACCGGTGAGCTCGGCGGCCACGCTGATCACGTAGACCGGCACGGTGGGGCCGGGGATCCGGTGGGAGTCGGAGCGTCGCGCGCCCATCACGCGCCGCCCTCGAAGAGGCCGGCACGCGGGTCGCGACCGCCTCGCGCCGCGCGGTACGCCGTCACGGCCTCGCGGGTCGGCGCGTCGGGCGTGTCGGGCACCACCACCTCGACGGTGACCAGCAGGTCACCGCGGGAGCCGTCCTTGCGGGTCGCACCTCGACCGCGGACCCGCAGCGTGCGGCCGTTGCGGGTGCCGGGCGGGATGCGCACGGTCACGGGCGCACCGCCGAGCGTGGGGACCTTGACCTCCGCGCCGAGCACGGCCTCGTCGAACTCCACGGGCAGGGTGATCGTGAGGTTGTCGCCACTGCGCCCGAAGAGGGCGTGCGGTCGCACGTGCACGGTGACCAGGAGGTCGCCCGCCGGTCCCCCCGAGTCGCCGGGCGCGCCCTTGCCCTTGAGCCGGATCTTCTGCCCGTCCTTGACCCCGGCGGGGATCCGGGCGGAGACGGTGCGGTGCGAGACGCCGCGGCCGGAGCCGTGGCAGGTGGGGCAGGGGTCGTCGTAGACCAGTTGGCGGCCGTGGCACTCCGGGCAGGTCTCGGTCATCGAGAAGCCGCCACCGGAGGTGCTGGCGACGAAGCCCGCGCCCTCGCACGTGGTGCAGACGTGCGGCCGGGTGCCGGGCTTGCCCCCGGTGCCGGAGCAGGTCGTGCAGGGGGCGTCGGAGGAGAGCCGCATGCTGATCGTGCTGCCCTCGAGCGCGTCGGTGAAGGCGAGCGTGGTCTCGGTCTCCAGGTCGGCGCCGCGCTGCGGCCGCGCGGAGGTGCGGGTCCGGCCGAAGCCGCCGCCCGCCCCGCCACCGCCGCCGCGGTTGAAGAGGTCGCCCAGGAGGTCGCCGAAGTCGAAGCCACCGGCCTGGCCGCCCCCGGGACGAGGACCGCCCCCGCCCCCGAAGCCGCCCGGGAAGCCGCCCGGGAAGCCGCCGCCGGCGAAGGCGGCCCGCATCTCGTCGTACTCCTTGCGCTTCGGGGGGTCGCCCACGACGTCGTAGGCCTCGGCGACCGCCTTGAAGCGGTCCTCCGCGGCCTTGTCGCCGGGCTTGGAGTCGGGATGGTTCTCCCGCGCCAGCTTGCGGTAGGCCTTCTTGACGGTCGCCTGGTCGGCGTCCTTGGCCACACCCAGCACCTGGTAGTAGTCCTTGTTCACCCAGTCGGCGTTGCCGGCCATGTCATCCCTCCTCTCCGGGGTGGGTCGTCAGCGAGGCGTGGTCACGCCTCGGGATCGAGCACGGTCACCTTGGCGGCGCGGACGACGCGCTCACCGATGCGGTAGCCCGCCTGCACCACCTTGTCGACGGTGGTCGTGGTGACCTCCGCGCTGTGGCCGTGCATCAGCGCCTCGTGCAGGTTGGGGTCGAACTCCTCGCCCGTCGCGCCGAACTTGGTCAGCCCCAGCGCGCTCACCGCGCGGTCGAGGCTGTCGGCCACGGCCTTGAAGCCGCCCTCGACCTCGCCGTGCTCACGGGCACGGTCGACGTCGTCGAGCACCGGCATCAGGCTGCTCAGCACGGCGAAGGTGGCGTTCTGCTTGACCAGCTCGCGGTCGCGCTCGACGCGGCGCCGGTAGTTGACCAGCTCGGCCTGCACGCGCTGCACGTCGGCGGTGCGCTCGGCCAGCTGGGCCTCGAGCTCGGCGAGCAGCTCGCCGGCACCGACCGGGCCGGGCTCGGCGCTCTCCGCCGTCTCGGCGGCCGGCGGCTGTCCGGCCCCACCGGCCTCCGGCCGGGGAGCGGACTCCCCGGCCGGGGCGGAGGTGGCGTCGGTCGGGTCGGGACCGGTGTCGGGGCGATCGTCGCCAGCCGTCACTTGGACTCGCCCTTCGTGTCCTCGTCGGACTCGTCGACGATCTCGGCGTCGACCACGTCGTCGTCCTGCGACTCGGAGGTCTCGGCCTGCTCGCCGTCGGCGGGCGCCTCGGCGGCCGCGGCCTCGTACATCGCCGCGCCCATCTTCTGGCTCGACTCGCCGACCTTGGCGATCGCCGCGGCCAGGGTGTCCTTGTCGGTGTCGTCGGCCTCGAGCAGCCGCTTGAGCTCGTCGACGTCGGTGCGCACCTCGGTCTTGACGTCCTCGGGCAGCTTGTCGTCGTTCTCCGAGAGGAACTTCTCGGTCGAGTAGACGAGCGAGTCGGCCTGGTTGCGCGTCTCGACGGTCTCGCGGCGCGCGGCGTCCTCCTCGGCGTACTGCTCGGCGTCGCGGACCATGCGCTCGATGTCGTCCTTCGACAGCGCGCTGCCGCCGGAGATCGTCATCGACTGCTCCTTGCCGGTGCCCTGGTCCTTGGCGGAGACGTGGACGATGCCGTTGGCGTCGATGTCGAAGGTGACCTCGATCTTCGGCACGCCGCGCGGCGCCGGGGGCAGGCCGGTGAGCTCGAAGTTGCCCAGCGGCTGGTTCTGGCCCCACATCTGGCGCTCGCCCTGCGCGACCTTGATCTCCACCGACGGCTGGTTGTCGTCGGCCGTGGTGAAGACCTCGGAGCGCTTGGTCGGGATCGTGGTGTTGCGCTCGATCAGGGTGGTCATCACGCCGCCCTTGGTCTCGATGCCGAGGGAGAGCGGGGTGACGTCGAGGAGCAGCACGTCCTTGACCTCGCCCTTGAGCACGCCGGCCTGGAGCGCCGCGCCGATGGCGACGACCTCGTCGGGGTTGACGCCCTTGTTGGGCTCGCGGCCGCCGGTGAGCTCCTTGACGACCTCGGTCACCGCGGGCATGCGGGTCGAGCCGCCCACGAGCACGACGTGGTCGATGGCCTTGACGTCCATGCCGGCGTCCTTGATGACCTGCCGGAAGGGCGCCTTGGTGCGCTCGAGCAGGTCGGCCGTGAGCTTCTGGAACTCGCTGCGCGACAGCGTCTCCTCGAAGTGCAGCGGGCCGGACTCACCGTGGGTGATGTAGGGCAGGTGGATGCTGGTGGTGCTCGAGGAGGAGAGCTCGATCTTGGCCTTCTCGGCGGCCTCCTGGAGGCGCTGCAGCGCGATCTTGTCCTTGGCCAGGTCGACGCCGTTGGCGTTCTTGAACTTGCTCACCATCCACTCGACGACCTTGTTGTCCCAGTCGTCGCCGCCCAGCAGGTTGTCACCGCTGGTGGCCTTGACCTCCACGACGCCCTCGCCGATCTCCAGCAGCGAGACGTCGAAGGTGCCGCCGCCGAGGTCGAAGACGAGGATGGTCTGGTCGGACTCGCCCTTGTCGAGGCCGTAGGCCAGCGCCGCCGCGGTGGGCTCGTTGACGATGCGGCTGACGGTGAGGCCCGCGATCTCGCCGGCCTCCTTGGTGGCCTGGCGCTGGGCGTCGGAGAAGTACGCCGGCACGGTGATCACCGCGTCGGTGACCGTCTCGCCGAGGTAGGCCTCCGCGTCGCGCTTGAGCTTCTGCAGCACGAAGGCGCTGATCTGCTGGGGCGTGAAGTTCTTGTCGTCGATCTTCTCGCTCCAGTCGGTGCCCATGTGGCGCTTGACGGAGCGGATGGTGCGGTCGACGTTGGTGACGGCCTGCCGCTTGGCGACCTCACCGACCAGCACCTCGCCGGACTTGGAGAATGCCACCACCGAGGGCGTCGTGCGGGCACCCTCGGCGTTGGCGATGACGGTGGGCTCTCCACCTTCGAGGACGGCGACGACGGAGTTCGTCGTGCCGAGGTCGATGCCGACGGCCTTTGCCATGGTTGTTGCTACCTCCGTGTTGGGACGACTGCGGTCCGTGGGGGACCACCGGTCATGGTGCTGGGTGTGATCTGGGGCGTCAAACAAGTTGAGTCGCTCTGGCTCAACTGTAGACACCTGGCCCAACGGCCCGACCCGGGGGTTTGTTCCCGGACCGGGGGCACGACGGGGCGCG
>JBQGFI010000004.1:0-2148 GCA_052040065.1 Marmoricola sp. | reverse complement strand
GGTCGGCGAGCACGTTCGACCCCCGCGGCTGGTCGCCCAGCAGCGACCCGAAGGCGCGGCGGTGCCGGGCGTGGTGCACCGCACCGACCAGCCCGGCGCGCATGGTGGCGGCCGACCCCACCACGCAGTCGAGGCGGGTGGCGTTCACCATCGCCAGGATGGTGCGCAGGCCCTCGCCCTCGGCGCCGAGGCGCACGCCCCAGGTGCCGTCGAGCTCGACCTCGCTCGAGGCGTTCGCCCGGTTGCCCAGCTTGTCCTTGAGCCGCTGCAGGTGCCAGGGGTTGCGGCTGCCGTCCTCGAGCACGCGGGGGACCACGAAGCAGGTCAGCGGGCCGTCGGCCGAGCCGACCCGGGCCAGGACGAGGAACAGGTCGCTCATCGGCGCCGAGCAGAACCACTTGTGGCCGGTGAGGCGGTACCCCTCGCCGCCCTCGAGCGGGCCGCCCGCGGTGCGGACCGCGACCGTCGAGGTGCCCGAGAGGTCGGATCCGCCCTGCTTCTCGGTCATGCCCATCCCGGCCAGCGCCCCCGCCTTGTCGCGCGCGCGGCGCAGCCCGGGGTCGTAGTCGGTGGCGGCCAGCCGCGGCACCCAGACGTCGGCGAGCACCGGGTCGGTGCGCAGGGCGGGCACGGCCGCCGCGGTCATCGACAGGGGGCAGGTGTGGCCGGCGTCGACCTGGCTCCACAGCAGCAGGCCCGCGGCGCGGGCGACGTGGGCGCCGGTGCCGGGGTCGGCCGTCCAGGCGCCGCCGCCCAGGCCGTGCTCGACCCCGACGCGCATCAGCTGGTGGTACGCGGGGTGGTACTCGACCTCGTCGAGCCGCACCCCGCGCTGGTCGTGGGTGCGCAGGACGGGCGCGTACCGCTCGGCCTGCTCGCCCCACGCCCGTGCCTTGGCGCCCGCAGCGAGCTCGCCGAGCTCGGCCAGCCGGGGCTCGTGGGCGTCCGCGCCGTGCCGGGCGACGGCCTCGCGGAGCACCGCGTCACCGCTCCACAGCGACGCCGCAGCCCGGTCGGTGAGGGGCGGCACCTGGTTGGTCACGGCGTGGGTCGCGGGCACCCGCCCACGGTAGTGCCCGCCGCGCGGCCCGGGCGCCGGGCCGCGGCACCCCGTGCTCGCTACCGTGGCCGGGTGGCCGCCGACGGGGTGATCGGGCAGCGGTGGGCGAGCGCCCGCCGCGCGCTGGCGGCCGTCGTCGACCGCGGCCCGCTGCGTCCGCTCGTGGCCCTGGTGGTGCACACCGTGCAGGTGTGCCTGCGGTACCGGGTGACCGGGCTGGCCGCCGAGTCGGGCTTCTTCGCCCTGCTGTCCCTGCCCCCGCTCGTGCTGGGCCTCGCCGGGTCGGCCGCCTGGATCGGGTCGCGGCTCGGCACCGACACCGCGCTGCAGCTGAAGAACGGGCTGCGCGAGTACCTGTCGCCGTTCCTCACCGACGACGTCGTCAACACGGTGATCATCCCCACCCTCGAGGACGCCCTCGACTCGCCGCGGCTCGACCTGGTCTCGATCGGCTTCGTGCTGTCGCTGTGGTCGGGGTCGCGGGCGCTGAACGTGTACCTCGACACGATCTCGATCATGTACGGCCTCGGTGGCCACCGGAGCCTGGTGCGCACCCGGGTGCTGTCGTTCCTGCTCTACGTCCTCCTGCTCGCGCTCGGGGCGGTGACCATCCCGCTCGTCCTGGTCGGCCCGACCCTGCTCGGACGGGCGCTGCCGGCGCCCTTCGACCCGGTCCTGGTGCTGTACTGGCCCGTCGTCACCCTGCTGGGCGTCGCGCTGCTGGCCACGCTCTACCACGTGAGCGTGCCGCTGCGGACGGCCTGGCGCCGCGACCTGCCGGGTGCGCTCACCGCGCTGGTGATCTGGGTGCTGGCCAGCGCGCTGCTGCGCGCGGTGCTCGGACTGGCCCTGCCGGGCAGCGGGTCCTCGACCGCGAGCCTGTCGATCTACGGGCCGCTGACGACGCCGATCGTGGTGCTGGTGTGGCTGTACCTCGTCGCGATCGCGGTGCTCATCGGCGCGGCCGTCAACGCGGCCGTCGACGAGCTCTGGCCGCACGGCGAGCGCTCGGCCGCGCGGCGCGCCGCCGCGCTCGCGCTCACGGGCGAGGTGCCGGTCGTCGCGGGGACCCTCACCCCCGTCCGCGA
>JBQGFI010000003.1:0-4572 GCA_052040065.1 Marmoricola sp. | reverse complement strand
CAGCCTGCTGACCTCCGACTGGGCGCTCGACGACGGCACCACCAGCGAGAGCTCGACGGTCGACGTCGACTGGGTGCGGGTCTGGCAGGACCCCGAGCGCGTCGGGCAGTAGACGCCCCGCGGGGGTGGGTTACGGTCCTGGGGACCTGAGTACGACGTGGGAAGGCGCCATGCAGCGAGACGTCCTGGTCGTCTACGGGACGCGCCCCGAGGCGATCAAGCTGGCCCCGGTGGTCCGCGCCCTGCGCGACGACCCGGACCTGCGTCCGGTGGTCGCCGTGACCGGTCAGCACCGCGAGATGCTCGACCAGGTCAACGGCCTCTTCGGGATCGAGCCCGACGTCGACCTCGACCTGATGCGTCACGGCGCCTCGGTCAGCGCGATCACCCGGGCGGTGCTCGAGAGCCTCGAGCAGGTGCTGGAGGAGCGACGTCCCGAGGCCGTCGTGGTGCAGGGTGACACCACCAGTGCCTTCGCCGCGTCGTACGCCGCCTTCCTGGCCGGCTGCCGGGTGGTGCACGTCGAGGCGGGGCTGCGCACCGGCAACCTGCGCTCGCCCTTCCCGGAGGAGGCCAACCGACGGCTCACCTCGGTGCTCGCCGACCTGCACCTCGCCCCCACGACCGCCGCCCGCGACAACCTGCTCGCCGAGGGGATCGACCCCCGCACCGTGCTCGTGACGGGCAACACCGTCATCGACGCGCTGCACTGGGTGGTCGAGCAGCCGGTGCCCTTCTCCGACCCGGCCCTGGCGCGGCTCGACGACGCCCGCGACGTGGTGCTGGTCACCGCGCACCGGCGCGAGTCGTGGGGCGGGCCCATGCGCGAGGCGATGGAGGGGCTCCGGCAGGTCGCCGAGGCCCACCCCGAGATCGACCTGGTGCTCCCGATGCACCGCAACCCCGTGGTGCGCGCCGACGTCGAGGAGACGCTGGGGTCGCTGCCCAACGTGGTGCTCACCGAGCCGCTGGCCTACGCGGAGTTCGCCCACGTGCTGCGCCGGGCGCGCCTGGTCGTCACCGACTCCGGCGGCGTCCAGGAGGAGGCCCCAGGGCTGGGCAAGCCGGTGCTGGTGCTGCGCGAGACCACCGAGCGCCCCGAGGGCGTGCAGGCGGGCGTGGTGCGCCTCGTGGGCACCGACAGGGCGCGCGTCGTCGAGGAGGTCGAGCGGCTGCTGAGCGACCCGACGGCGTACGCCGCGATGGCGCAGGCCGTCAACCCCTACGGCGACGGCCGGGCGGCCCCACGCTGCGTCGGCGCCGTGCGCGCCCTGCTGGGGCTCGGCCCGATGCCCGACCCCTTCGACGCCGGCGCGCAGCAGCAGTCGCTCGCGGCGGGCGCCCGGTGAGCGGCGGCACGGCCCCGACGTACGAGCGTGGCGTGGCGGTCGTCGGCCTGGGCTACATCGGCCTGCCCACCAGCGCGGTGCTGGCCGACCGCGGGGTGCGCGTGCACGGCGTCGACCTCGACCAGCGGGTCGTCGACATGGTCAACGGCGGCCGCGTGCACATCATCGAGCCCGACCTCGACGACCTGGTGCGCCGCGTGGTCGAGGAGGGCCGGCTCACCGCCACTCGTGACCTGGTGCCCGCCGACGTCTACGTCGTCGCGGTGCCCACGCCCTTCAAGGGCGACCACGAGCCCGATCTCGCCCACGTGGAGGCCGCGACGCGGGCCATCGCGCAGGTGCTGCAGGGCGGCGAGCTGGTGATCCTCGAGTCGACCTGCCCGCCAGGCTCGACGGCCGCGATGAGCGCGTGGATCGCCGAGGAGCGTCCCGACCTGCGGCTGCCCCACGAGCACCCCGAGGCTCCCGACGTGCACCTCGCGCACTGCCCCGAGCGGGTGCTGCCGGGCCGCACGCTGGAGGAGCTGGTCAGCAACGACCGCGTCGTCGGTGGGCTGACGCCCGAGTGCAGCCGTCGCGCCGCACGGCTCTACGAGCTCTTCTGCGAGGGCGAGATCTCGCTGACCGACGCCTCGACCGCCGAGATGGCCAAGCTGGTGGAGAACACCTTCCGCGACGTCAACATCGCCTTCGCCAACGAGCTCGCCACCATCTGCGACCGGCTCGGGCTCGACGTGTGGTCGGTGATCGAGCTGGCCAACCACCACCCCCGCGTCAACGTCCTGCAGCCCGGCCCGGGCGTGGGCGGCCACTGCATCGCTGTCGACCCGTGGTTCATCGCGGCGGCCGCGCCGGAGCAGGCGCGGCTGATCCGGCAGGCGCGCGAGGTCAACGACGACCGGCCGCAGCAGGTGGTCGACCAGGTGTCGGCCCTCGCCCCGGAGGGCGGCACCGTCGCCTGCCTGGGACTGGCCTTCAAGCCCGACGTCGACGACCTGCGGCAGAGCCCTGCGGTCGAGGTGGTGCGCCGGCTGGCCGAGACCCGACCCGACCTGACCCTGCTGGCGGTCGAGCCCTACGCCGACGCACTGCCCGTCGAGCTGACGGCGTACGACACGGTGTCGCTGCGCGACCTCGACACCGCGCTGAGCGGGAGCGACGTCGTGGTGCTGCTCGTGCACCACGCGGAGCTCGCGGGTCTCGACCCGACGGAGCTCGCGGGCCGCGGCGTGGTCGACACCCGCGGCGTCTGGCGCGACTAGCCTGGGTCAGCCGACGACGACGGCGCCGACGACCTCGGCGCCCACCCGCTCGAGCTGGACGGCGGTGGCGCGCAGCTCGGGGGCCTTGGTCCGCCGCCGCGCGACTGCCACGAGGGTGGTGTCGCACTGCGCCGCTACGGCTGCCGCGTCCGTGCCGGCGTCGGTGGGGGGCGTGGTGACGAGCACGAAGTCGTAGCGCGTGGCCGCGTCGGTGAGCATCCGCCCGAAGGCGTGGCTGTGGAGCAGGTCGGCGGAGTCCTCGGACGCGCGTCCGGCGGGGATGACGTCGAGGCCGGAGGCCGCGTGGTGGTGCACCACCTCGGCCTGGTCCTGGCTGCCCTCCAGGTGCGGGGCGAGGCCGGTGGTCTTGTCGGCGTCGAGCTCGAGCAGCTCGGCGACGCGGGGGTGCTGCAGGTCGGCCTCGACCAGCAGCACCCGGTGGCCGGTGCCGACCAGCGAGGTGGCGAGCGCGACGGTGACCTGGGCGAGGTCGGGGATCTCGCGGGGGCTGGTGACCGCGACCCCGAGGCTGCGACCAGGACCGGGGTGGTGGAAGAAGACCGCGGTGCGCAGCGCCCGGACCGAGCTCAGCACCTCGTCGGCGTGCGTGGTCCGGCGACGACCCCGGCGCGGCGGTGGCACGGCGCCGATCACCGGGGCGCCGAGCGCCTCGACCACCTCGTCGTCGTCGCGCAGCCTGCGGTCGAGCCGGCCGGCCACGACGGCGGCGGCGAGACCGAGCACCAGGCCGCCGGCCGCACCGAGCGCGGGGTTGCGCCACTCCGGGGGCGTCGACGCCGAGTCGGTGGGCAGCTGGGGGGCGCTCTCGATCTCGGCGCGGACCAGGGCGGTGCCGTCGGCGCGGCGGCGCTCGACCCGCGTGATCAGGGTGACGAGGCGGTCGGCGACGCCCTGGGCGATGACCTGGGCCTGCTCGGGGTCCTCGTCGGTGACGCTGAGGTTGAGCACCGTGGTGGCCGTGGTGGCCGTGGCGGTCACCTGGGAGGCCAGCTCGGCCGGCGTCAGGTCGAGGTCGAGGTCCTCGATCACCCGCTCGGTGACCGCGTCGTTGTCGGCGAGGTCGGCGTAGGACTGCACCCGTCCCTGGGCGAGCAGGTTGGCGGTGTAGGCCTCGGAGGAGGTGGCGCTGGCCACCTGGGTGGGGGAGAGCAAGATGCTCGCCGACGAGGTGTAGCTGGGCGCGACGTCGTCGGTCGTCAGCGATCCGACGAGGGCGCCGAGCAGGACACCGAGCAGCACCAGCCACCACCCGCGGGCGACCACCTTGCCGTACTGCAGTGGCGTCAACGTCCGGGCTCCTCGTGCTGGTGCGGCTCTTCTCCTCCGCCAGACCCTAGAGGAGCCCGGTCCTGCGCTGCGGCACCACCGTGGTGACGCGCGGTGGGGCTAGGGTCCGCGCTGTGAGCACTGCCGTCGCCGACCCGCGTCGCCGGTCACGGCCGGAGCCGGGGTCCGTGGGGCGCTGGTGGCCGTGGGTCTACGCCGCCGCGCTGACGTGGTGGGGGGCGAGCTGGAACCTGCGCAACTCGGTGCTGATGGCCTGGTCACCGGTCGAGCCGGTGTGGATCGGCGGCGGTCTCCTCGTGCTGTGCGTGGTGCACCGGCTGGGGCGCCCCGTGGTGCTGTCGCGCGGAGTGGTGGTGCCGCTCGCGCTGCTGGTGGTGGCCTTCGTGCCGGGCGCCATGCTCAGCGACGCCGACGGCTACGGCCCGACGAAGGTGGCCGCGCTCGCGCTCGTCCTGCTCCCCGTCCTGCTCGCCGCGGTGCTGCTGCTCGACCACGAGCGCGTGCGGACGAGCTTCGTCTGGTCCCAGGTCGTGGTGGGCGTCGCCGTGGCGCTGGCGGCGGTGCTGACCGCCGACGCCGCCGACCTCGTCCTCATCGGGGGCCGCCTTACCCTGCCCACCGTCGACACGATCTCCACCGGCAGGCTGGTCGGG
>JBQGFI010000002.1:0-14326 GCA_052040065.1 Marmoricola sp. | reverse complement strand
GCGCAACCTCCTCGACCACCCAGGGACCGGTGGGCGGGTCGGCGCACGGGCTCTCGAGACGGTCGCTGCACGACCTCCTCGACCACCCGAGGGGAGGCGTGAGGGCGACTGCCTAGAGCGTCTCCGTGACGCCGCACCACTCCGCGACGAAGAGGGCGATCGACTTGGTGATGCGTCGCACCGACTCGAGGTCGACGCGCTCGTCGTTGCCGTGGATGGCCTCGGAGACGGGGCCGTAGACGAGGGTGGGGATGTCGCCGTACTGCACGAAGACGCGACCGTCGAGGTATCCCGGGGTGGTGAAGCTCTGGAGATCGGCGCCGTCGAAGACGGTGCGGTGCGCCGACCGCAGGGTCGCCTCGGCGTCCGAGCCCTCCTCCAGGACGTAGCCCTCGGCGTAGAAGCCGGTGCGCGTCGCCACCGCCTCCACGGGGTTGCCGGCGTCGTCCTCGGTGATGTCGTCAAGGGCGGCGCTGATCTCCTGCCAGGCGGCGTCGGCGGTCACGCCGGGGTAGAGCGCGATGCGCAGGTGCACCTCGCACCAGGCGGGCACGCTCGAACCCCAGTCGCCACCCTCGATCAGGCCGACGTTGAGGTTGATGGGGTGGTCGAGGTCCTCGAAGTAGCGGTGCTCGCCCTTCGCCTGGTTCCAGCGCTCCTCGAGCTGCCGGAGCCGGCCGACGACGTGGTACGCCGCGTCGATCGCGTTGAAGCCCTGCGACATCTCACGCGGGTGGGTGGGGCGCCCGGTGACCCGGACGCGGAACCAGATCACGCCGGTGTTCGCCCGCACCAGCATGTCCTCCTCCGGCTCGGGGATGACCACGGCGTCGGCGGTGTAGCCGCGCATGAGTGCGGAGAGCGAGCCGTTGCCGGTGCACTCCTCCTCCACGACCGACTGCAGGTGGATGCGTCCGGCCGGGCTGAGGCCGGCGTTCCGCACGGCGTCGAGGGCGTAGAGGTTGGCGACGAGCCCCGACTTCATGTCACCGGCACCCCGGCCGTGCATCCAGCCGTCGACGACGGCAGCGTCGTACGGCGAGCGCGTCCACTGGTCCTCGGGTCCCTCCGGGACGACGTCGACGTGGCCGTTGAGGATGAGCGATCGGCCTGTCTCCTGGGCGGGCCGGTACGTGCCGACGACGTTGTCCATGCCCTCGTAGGAGACCTCGACGAAGCCGGCACCGGGGTGCTCCGCCAGCTCGCCCTCGTCGAGCTCCCAACGATCCATCTCCAGGTCCCGTCCGCGCATCGCCTCGAAGAGCAGGTCCTGGGCCGACCCCTCCCGTGTCCTGCGGGAGGGGTGCCGCACGAGCTCCTGGGTGAAGGCGACCTGGTCGTCGAAGGAGGCGTCGACGGCGTCGAGGATCCGCTGGCGCTGCTCGTCGGTGAGCTGGGCAGGGACGGTGGTGGTCTCGGTCATGAGGGCGTCCTTTCGGTCAGTGGGGGGCGGTCTCGAGCAGCTGCGCGTCGCTGACGCGCAGCCGTCCGGCGAGTAGCCCGCCGAGGGCGGTCACCAGGGCGATGCCCGCGAGGAGCAGGGCGACCGACCACGACTGGTCGTCGCTGGCAGCGAGCAGCGCGGTCGCGAGGAAGGGCAGGAAGCCGCTGAGCGCGCCGGCGAGGTTGTAGCCCAGCGCCACGCCGCTGTAGCGCAGGTGCGGCGGGAACAGCTCGGTCAGCAACGCCCCGGTCACGGCGTACGCCACGGTGATGAGGACGATGCCGAGGGTGATCGCGAGCACGATCGCCGCCGTGGCGCGCGTGTCGATGAGCAGGAAGAGCGGGTAGGCACCGAGGGCGGTCACCACTCCCCCGGCCACGGTCAACCGGTCCGGCCCGAAGCGCTCGCCCAGACGACCGGCCAGCACGGTCACCGGAATCTGCACGACGGCCGCGACCAGGGTCGCGTTGACCATCACGCTGTTGGAGACACCGAGGGTGTTGACGCCGTAGCTCACCGCGAAGGTCGTCATCACGTAGAAGCCGCCGACGCCCAGGAACGCCGCCGCGACGGCCACCGCGAGCCGACCGCTCGCGTGCCTGAGGAGGTCGACCGCGGGCACCTTGGCCCGCTCCTCCAGGACGACCATCTGCTCGAAGACGGGCGACTCCTCGACCTTGATGCGGATGTAGAGGGCGATGCCCAGCAACGGGAAGGCGAGGAGGAAGGGCACCCGCCAGCCCCAGGAGTCGAACGAGTCGTCCGGGAGCATCAGCACCAGGGCGAAGGCACCGGAGGAGAGCAGCGTGCCCACCGGCGACCCGATCTGGACCAGGGCGGCGAAGCGACCGCGGCGCTCCTCGGGGGCGTGCTCGACGGCGATCGTCATGGCGCCGCCCCACTCGCCACCGACCGCCAGGCCCTGCACCAGTCGCAGCACCGCCAGGGCGATGGGTGCGGCGACGCCGATCGCGCCGTAGTCGGGGACCAGGCCGATCAGTCCCGTCGCGAGGCCGATCATCACGATCGTCACCAGCAGTGCCGGTCGCCGGCCGAAGCGGTCGCCGACGTACCCGAAGAGCACGGCCCCGACCGGGCGGGCCGCGAAGCCCACCCCGAAGGTGGCGAAGGCCGCCAGCGTGGCGGCGGTGGGGTCGAGGTCGGTGAAGAAGAGGCGGTTGAAGACGAGGGCGGCGGCGGTGCCGAAGAGAAAGTAGTCGTACCACTCCAGGGCGGTGCCGACGAAGGCCGCGCGGGCGATCCGCGCTGCTTCCTGGTCGTTCACGCGCACCGACTGCTGCTGCTCTGGCGGGACGGTCACGGGGCTCCTCCAGGCGACCGCACCCGGGCGCGGCCACCGACGACGACGGCTCGAAGTCGCTCAGTCTGGTCGGGCAGAGGCCCCTCGACCAGAGCGAGATGCCCCCTGATCGAGGCTCTACCGTGTGCAGATGCACACCTCACCCTGGTTGGACGCGGCAGCGAGGCGTTGCCTCGACGACCTGGACACGCTCGCGGTCGCCTACCGCCGCGAGGTGCGCGGGCTGCCGGGATACCTCTCGGGGACCGTGGGCGACGAGGAGCTCGACCGCACCGCCCAACAGGTGCTCGACCTGATGCTGAGGCACCTGTGCGGCGAGCCCGTCGCGGAGACGCTCGCCGGGCGCTCCGCCGCCGTCGGACGGCGGCGCGCCCAGCAGGGACTTCCCCTGGACTCGCTGCTGCGCGCCGTACGCATGGACTTCCGCTTCCTGTGGGGTCGCCTCTCCGGCGTCGACGAGCAGCCCTCGGCCGACCTGACCGGTGAGGTGCTCACGCTGTGGGACACCGTGGAGTTCCACAGCAACCACGTGCAGGCGGCCTACACCGACGAGCTCATGCGCCTGCGTCGCGAGAGCGAGCTGGAGCGTGAGTACCTGCTGCGGCAGCTGCTCGTCACCGGCATCGACGACGACCGGCAGCGCGAGAGCACGGCAGCGCGCCTGGGCCTCGACAGCGCCACGGACCTGCTGCTCCTGGTCGGTCATCCCGAGCACGGTCGGCGCTTCCGCGAGGGCGTCGAGGCACTGGACGCATCGTTGGTGGTGCACGCCATCGACGGGTTCGAGCTGGTGATCGCGCAGACCGCGAATCTCGACAGACTCGGGTGGAGGCGCCTGCACGAGCTGCCTGCCGGGGTGACGCCGCGTGCGGGACTCTCCGACCTGGCGCAGCTGTGGCCCGTCGCACGGCGCCTGGCACTGCTCGCCACCGCCGAGCGGACCGCCACGGTCGAGGAGCACTGGCCGCTGCTGCTCGGCGACGACCTCGAGCCCGCCGTGCGCGCCGTGGGCGCGGAGCGACTCGGTCCGCTGGACGGCGTGCCGAGGCACAGCCGGAAGGCGCTGCTGCGCACCGTGCGGCACTACCTCGACAGCGGATCGGTCGCGGTGACGGCGAGCGAGCTGCACTGCCACCGCAACACGATCCTGAAGCGACTGCAGCGTTTCCGGGCTCTGACCGACCTCGACACGACCGTGCCGACGCAAGCGGCGCTGGCGCACCTGCTCCTGGCGCGGGCGGACGCGGGGGCCGTCGACCCTGCCGGGTGAGCGGGGCGGCGTACGGGTCTCGAGACGGTCGCTGCGCGACCTCCTCGACCACCCGGGGGCGCTGCGCGACCTCCTCGCCCACCGGGGGGTGCGGCGCGACCTGCTCGACCATCCAGCGGCCGGGGTCAGCGTCAGGTGACGGGGCGGACGGTGAGCGACTGGGCGAGCGTGCCGAGGGGGCCGTGGACGTCGTGGATGACGCTGCTGGTGAGGCCGACGCCGTGGGCGCCGAGCGAGACGGTGGTGTCGAAGCCGACCCAGTCGCCGGCGGGCTGACGGAAGAGGTGGGCGGCGAGGTCGAGGTTGGGGAAGCGCACGTCGCGGGGGTCGACACGCACCGACATGCCGTTGGCGACGTCGAGCACCCCGGCGGAGGCGGCGAGCGCGCTGACGGGCTCGTCGGCGAGCAGCGGCTCCAGGGGGCGCACCCAGACGTGTCCCCGGCCGGGGCCGTGGGAGGTGCGACGCACCTCGGTGGTGGCGATGAGGCCGCCCTGCCAGAAGTCGGCGGCCTCCCAGGGCGGGGTGTCGTCCGGGCCCGGGATGGGCGGGAGGTCGGTGCCCGCGATGCCGGTCGTGTCGCCGGGCTGCATCAGCCACGCCCGCAGCACCACCGCGTCGCGTCCGGCGTGCTGCAGCGTGGCCTCCACCAGCTCGACGGTGCGACCGGGGCGCACGACGCGCACCGTGCCGACGAGCTCCTCGACGGGCATCACGCCGAGGATGTCGAAGGCCAGCCGCGTGGGCACCAGGCCGTCGTCGCGCCGGGCGTCGCGGTCGCGCTCGACGAGGTGCGTCAGCAGCCCGAGCGCGGGCGCGACGTGCTGGTGCTCCAGCTCCCACGCGCCACTGGTGTGCTCGGTCGCCCGGAAGGTGGTCTCGTCCAGCCGCTCGAAGTACGCCACACGCGGGATGCTAGGCGGCGCCTCCGCGGGTCAGGCGCGACGCCCTCCCCGACCCTGCAGAGCCGTGTAGCCGAGGATCACGACGAGCTCCGACACGAGCCCACCAACAAACTTGAGTGAGTTAATCATGTTTGAAGAGTACGCCGCGGCGGAGCACGACGCCGACGGCGTCCACGGAGTGTCGCCGTCGAGCTCGCCTCACCCGGCGGAGGGGGGCTCGGCCTGCCGCAGCAGCCGGTCGACCTCGGCGCGCGTCGCACCGAGCGCCTCCGAGACCTCCCACGACACCTCGGCGACGCGCCGGCCGAGCTCGTCGGCGCGCGCGTCGCCCATCCGCACCGTGGGCACGGAGAGGCCGAGCGCCCCCACGACGCGCCCGGTGTGGTCGAAGACGGGCGCGGCGACGGCGCGGATGCCCGGTGTCCGCTCGGCGTCGGAGCCGGCCCAGCCGCGCGCCCGGCACAGCGCGAGCTCGCACCGCAGCTCCTCGGCGTCGGTGACGGTGCGGTCGGTCACCGCGGGGATCGGACGCGCCAGCACGGCCTCCTGCCGCTCCCAGGGCAGCGACGAGAGGATGCACTTGCCCGGGGCGCCGTTGGGCAGCGCGATGGGGATGCCGATGTCGGTGTAGTGGCGGCGCAGCTCCTGGCGCGACTCCACCTGGTCGACCACGGCCCGCTCGTAGGTCGGCAGCAGCTCGTGGAGCCCGACGGTCTCGTCGACCTCGTCGCGCAGCGCGACCATGAACGGCCGCGCCGCCTCGCGCAGCGACGAGGGCACGGCGCCCGACCTCCCCAGCTGCACCAGCAACGGGCCGAGCCGGTAGCGCTTGTCCGGCCCCTGCCCGAGCAGCCGGTTGGCCGTCATGGAGGCGAGCAGCCGGTGCGTGGTGCTGGTGGAGAGTCCCGTCGCGCGGGCGATCTCGCTGATGCCGAGGTCGGCGTGGTGGGCGTCGAAGCAGCGCAGGATCGCGACCGCGCGGTCGATGGACTGGACTCCGTTGCGAGCCGGCACAGCTCCCCCGTCCGACCCGCTCCCGGGCCTCTCGTCACTCACGGACGAAGTGTGCCCGACGCGGGCCGCACCCCTTGACGCTCGATGTGGCGTCTGACACAGTTCCCGCATGACGGCAACTGATCCCACGATACGGGAAACCACCGGGCGACGTCCACTCACCGGCTTCCGTGTCCTCGACCTGACCCGCTTCCTGTCGGGCCCCTACTGCACGATGGTCCTCGCCGAGCTCGGCGCCGACGTCATCAAGATCGAGCAGCCGCACACCGGTGACGACTCCCGTCGCCTGGCGCCGAAGATCCACGGCGAGAGCTACCCCTTCGCGATGCCCAACCGGAGCAAGCGCTCGGTCTCCCTCGACCTCAAGACCGCCCGCGGCAAGGAGCTCTTCCACGCCATGGCCGCCGAGGCCGACCTGGTGATCGAGAACTTCCGCCCGGGTGTGGCGAGCCGCCTCGGCATCGGCTACGAGGACCTCAAGGCGCTGCGCGAGGACATCCTCTACTGCTCGATCAGCGGCTTCGGGCAGACCGGTCCCTACCGCGACCGCCCGGGCTTCGACATCATGGCCCAGGGCATGGTCGGCCTGCTGCGGATGACCGGCGAGCCCGGCGGACGCCCCGCCAAGGTCGGCATCGCCATCAACGACATCGCCGCCGGCGCCACCGCCATCTACTCGATCCTCGCGGCGCAGATGCACCGCACCGCCACGGGCGAGGGCCAGTACATGGACATCTCGCTGGTCGACGCGGGCCTGGCCTGGTCGGTGTGGGAGTCCGGAGCCTTCTTCGGCGCCGGCGAGGTCCCGCAGCCCACCGGCACCCGGCACCGCCGGTCGACGCCCTACCAGGCCTTCCGCACCAGCGACGGCTACGTGACCGTCGGTGCCGCCAACGACCGGCTCTGGCTCCGGCTGCTCGGCGCGCTCGAGCGCCCCGAGTGGGAGACCGACCCGCGCTTCGCCACGCTGCCGGACCGGATGGACAACATCGACGAGCTCGAGCGGGAGATCGAGGCGATCACCCAGACCCGCTCCACCGACGAGTGGATCAAGGTCATCGACGCGGTGGGCGTGCCCTGCGGTCCGGTGCTGACCTTCGACGAGACGCTCAGCGACCCCCACGTGGTCGCCCGCGACATGGTCGCCGAGATGCACCACCCGATCATCGGCGAGATGAAGACGATCGGTCCCCCGACCAAGTTCTCGGGACTCGACTTCACCGTGCGCGGACCCGCTCCGTGGCTCGGCCAGCACACCGCCGAGGTGCTGCGCGAGGCCGGTGTCTCCGAGGCCGACATCGCGGCCGCCTTCACCGACGCGGTCGCCTTCGACGCGCACCCCGACCTGCACGACACGACCGACCAGACCCAGGAGGCCTGAGCCATGTCCGACCACCTCGTGGTGGAGCGACGCGACGCGATCGCGACGCTGGTGCTCAACCGTCCCGAGAGCCACAACGCCCTGAGCGTCGCGATGTACCGCGACCTCCCCGACCTGGTGCAGGAGCTCGAGGACGACAGCTCGGTCAAGGTCGTCGTCGTCCGCGGCGCCGGCGAGCGGGCCTTCGGCGCGGGCGCCGACATCAAGGAGTTCGAGGCCGAGCGCAGCGACGCGGTCAAGGCCAAGGCCTACAACGAGAAGGTCGCGGCCGCGGAGCACGCGATCGAGGGGCTCACCAAGCCCACGATCGCGATGATCCACGGCTACTGCATCGGCGGCGGCGCCGGGCTGGCGCTCGCCTGCGACCTCCGCTTCGCCGACACCCGCGCCAAGTTCGCGATCACCCCGGCCAAGCTCGGGCTGGTCTACAGCCTGGAGTCGACCAAGCGCACCGTCGACCTCGTCGGACCGTCCCGCGCCAAGTGGATCCTCATGAGCGGCCAGCAGATCCCGGCCGACCGTGCCGTGCAGCTCGGGCTCTTCGACGAGGTCGTGGAGCCCGAGGAGCTCGAGGGCCTCACCTACGACTTCGCCGAGACCATCTGCTCGCGGGCCCAGTTCAGCGTCCGCGCCGGCAAGGTGATGGTCGACAAGGTGGTCCGCGGCCAGGTCCGCGACGACGAGGCCACCACCGAGCTGCGCAACTCCTCCTTCGACACCGAGGACTTCACCGAGGGCGTGCGCTCCTTCATGGAGAAGCGCGCGCCGCGCTTCACGTGGTCGTGACGTGAGCACCACGACCTCGACACCCCGGACGCCGGTCGACCCGGACGCCGTCGCTGCCCTAGCCCACGCGGCCGGGAGCGACCCGGCCATGGAGTTCGGCAACTTCTTCCTCAGCCGCTTCCTGCAGCTCGACATCGGCTACGACGACGACGCCGAGACCTGCACCGTCGCCCTGCCGTACGCCGCGCACCTGTGCAACCCGCAGGGCTCGGTGCACGGCGGCATCATCACCACCGCGATCGACATCTCCATGGGACACCTGTGTCGCCGCTACCTCTCTGCGGCGGTCACGGTCGAGATGCAGGTGCGCTTCTTCCGCCCCCTGACCGGGGACGGCAGCTGCACCGGCCGCGTGATCCGCGCCGGCCGTCGCCTGGTCCACCTCGAGTCGCGCCTGACCGACGCCCAGGGCCGCCTGACCGCCATGGGCTCCGGCTCCTGGCACCGGCTCGATGCCGGCTGAGCACGCCCCAGCCACGCACCCCCACCCAGCCACACCGCCCACTCACCCGGCACGCCCGTGCCGACCGCACCTGGAGGAACCATGAAGATCACGAAGACGCGGGCCGCCACGGCCGCCTCGGCCGTGGTGCTGACCCTCAGCGCCTGTGGCGGCGGCGACTCGGGGGGTGGCCTCGCCGGTGGCGACTACCCCTCCGAGGACATGGACTGGACGATCGCGTTCGGCCCCGGCGGCGGCAACGACATCATGGCGCGCACCATCGTCGACATCCTGCAGCGCGAGGAGCTCTACCCCGAGAACATCGTGGTGGAGAACCGCGACGGCGGCTCGGGTGCGACCGGCTGGGGCTACCTGCTGGGCCAGAGCGGCAGCGGCTACGGCATCTCGACGACCTCGGGCTCCTTCATCACCACGCCGCTGCAGGCCGACACCGGCTGGGAGCCGACCGACTTCACCCCGGTCGGCCTGATGGCGGCGGACAACGCGCTGCTCATCACGGCCGGCGACAGCGACTGGCAGACCTACGACGAGTGGGTCGACTACGCCACGGAGAAGGGCAAGGTCGTGGTCGGCGGCATCGGCACGGTCAACGTCGACTTCATCCTCCAGCAGATGATCGCCGACGCCAACGGCTACGAGATCGACTACGTGCCCTACAACGACGAGGGTCAGATGCAGACCTCGCTGCTCTCCGGCGCGATCGACTCGATGATCTCCAACCCCGGCTCGATCATGGGCCAGATCGAGGCGGGACAGACCTCGGCGCTGCTCTTCACCGGCCCCGAGCGTCTCGAGGCGCTGCCGGACGTGCCGACCGGCGAGGAGGAGGGCATCAGCGACATGCCCTCGATGCCCCGCGGCCTGATCCTGCCGCCCGACGCGCCCGAGGAGGCGCAGGAGTGGTGGATCGAGACCATGCAGGAGGTCGCCGAGAGCGAGGCCTGGCAGGACTACCTCGACGAGAACTTCCTGGTCGAGGACGAGCGCTGGGGTGACGACTTCACCACCTACCTCGACGAGACCCAGACCTCCTTCGAGGAGCAGCTGACCGAGCTGGGGGCCCTGTGACCATGCCGCTGCACGCAGGCAGCGACCTGCCGGCGGAGGCGGGGACCCGGTCGACCGACCGGGCCCCCGCCTGGCGGCGGCCGAAGGTCGTCTTCCTCGCCCTCCTGCTCGTCGTGCTCGCGGCCTACACCGAGATGGCCTTCGCGCTGGAGTGGCGCACGACCGCCGGGCGCATCGGGCCGGGCTTCTTCCCGCGCCTCCTGGGCGTGGCCGGCCTCGCGGTGACGCTGTGGTCGCTCGTGGCCACGCTGCGCGCCCCCGACGTGGAGGACGAGACGGTCGCGCTCGAGGACGAGGTCGGCGAGGGCGACCTGGGCAAGCACCCGCGGCTGCTGGCCCTCATGGTGCTGGCGGCGGCGCTCTTCGCGGCCACCCTGCTCTCGCTGGGTGCCATCGTCGCCTCCGCGCTCTTCCTCGCGCTGATGCTGTGGACGCTGAACCGGACGCGGCCGGTGGTCAACCTCGCGGTCTCGATCGGCCTGCCCCTCGTCATGTACCTGCTCTTCCAGACGCTGCTCAACGCCGGCCTGCCCGCCGGCGTGCTGCCCTTCCTCTGATCGGGGTCCCGACCATGGACGTCTTCGACAACCTCGCCAACGGCATCGTGTCCATCCTCACGGTGCAGAACATCCTGCTCCTGCTGGCCGGCGTGATGATGGGGATGGTCGTGGGCGTCATGCCCGGGCTCGGCCCGTCGGCCGGACTGGCCATCCTGCTGCCCATCACCTTCGCGCTCGACCCCACCGGCGCCATCGTGATGCTGGCCGCCGTCTACTACGGCGCGATGTACGGCGGCACGATCACCTCGGTGCTGATCAACACACCGGGCGAGTCCGCCACCGTGGCCAGCACCTTCGACGGCTACCCCCTGGCCAAGCAGGGCAGGGCGGGACCGGCGCTGGTGATGGCCGCGGTCGGCTCGTTCGTCGCCGGCATCACCGGCGCCGTGCTCATCAGCATCGCCTCGCCGCTCACCGCCTCGGTGGCCGCGAGCTTCGGGCCGCCGGAGCTCTTCCTGATCGTGGTGCTCGGCCTGCTGACGCTGATCGTGATCATCGGCGGCAACAAGCTGCTCGGGGCGCTCTCGGCGCTGATCGGCTTCGCCATCGCCACGGTCGGCATCGACATCGGCACCGGCCAGCAGCGCTACACCTTCGGCTCGGTCGAGCTGATCAACGGCATCGACTTCATCCCGGTCGCCATCGGCCTCTTCGGTGTCGGCGAGGTGCTGCACACGCTGTGGCGCGGCGGTCACCTCGAGAAGCTCGCCTACTTCAACGTCTCCGCCCGGGCGCGTGGCTTCTGGCCCACCAAGGCCGACTACCGGGAGTCGGCGGCGCCGATCGCCCGCGGCTCGCTGCTCGGCTTCTTCGTCGGCGCCACCCCGGGCGCCGGGGCCACCGTCGCGTCGCTGATGTCCTACAACCTGGAGAAGTCGGTCTCCAAGACCCCCGAGAAGTTCGGCAAGGGCGCGATGCCCGGGCTGGCGGGTCCGGAGGCGGCCAACAACGCCGCGTCGTCCGGCGCGATGGTCCCGCTGCTGACGCTCGGCATCCCCGGCTCGGCCTCGACGGCCGTGCTGCTCGGCGGCTTCCTGCTCTGGGGGCTGCAGCCCGGGCCGCTGCTGATGACGCAGAACCCGGAGTTCGCGTGGGGCCTGATCGCCAGCATGTTCCTCGGCAACATCATGCTGCTGGTCGTCAACATCTTCTGCATCCCGGCCTTCGCCAGCATCGCCCGCGTGCCCTTCCGGGTGCTCGGCCCCGTCATCATCGTGGTCTGCGTGCTCGGCACCTTCACGGTCAACGCCTCCATCGTGGAGGTCGCGATCATGCTGGTCTGCGGCGTGCTCGGCTTCTTCATGCGCCGCTTCGGGCTCTCCCCCGCCGCGCTGGTCATCGCGCTGGTGCTCGGCCCCCTGGCCGAGGAGTCGCTGCGCCAGACCATGATCATCTCCGGCGGGAGCTTCGGGATCTTCCTCGACCGCTCGACCTCGCAGGTGCTGCTCGTGCTGATCGTGGTCATGCTGATGCTGCCGCTGCTGCTGCCCGTCGTGAGCGCCCAGCTCAAGAGCGCCCTGACGCGCGTCGGACGCCGCCGCCGCGGCGAGCCCGTGGACGCCGCGACGTCCGCGGACGTCGAGGAGGTCCGTGCGCCCGAGGGCTCGGAGGACCACGTCCGGTCGTCCGGACCCGGCCGATGAACGGTGCGGTGCTGCACGCGGTCCTGACCGTGGTCGCGGCGGCGGGCGGCGCCGGCCTCGCGACGCTGGTGCGGCTCCCCGCCGCGCCGCTGCTCGGCGCGATGGCGGGGGTGGCGGCGTACTCCCTGCTGCGTGACGTGCAGGTCCCCGTGCCCGGAGCCGCCAAGTGGGTGGTGTACGCCGCCGTGGGCGCGCTGCTCGGGCAGCAGGTGACCTCGGAGTCGCTCGCCGCGCTGCGCTCGGCAGCGGTGCCGATCGTCGTGACCGTGCTCGCCTTCCTGGTCTTCGGGCTGGTGCTGGCGCTCGCGCTGTGGCGCTTCGCCGGCTTCGACGCCTACACGGCGCTCCTGGCCACGGCGCCCGGCGGCATCGCCCAGATGGGCGTGCTGTCGGCGGAGGCGAAGGCCCAGGTGCCCGTGGTGCTCGCGATCCACGTGCTCCGGGTGACCTCGGTGATCGTCTTGATGAGTCTCGGACTGAAGCTGATGGGAGGACGTTCGTGAGCCACCAGACCCCGCACCGTTCCTTGGTGGGCGTCCGGGTCGTCGACCTGAGCCGCGCCCTGGCCGGTCCCTACGCGACGATGATGCTGGCCGACGTCGGCGCCGACGTGCTCAAGGTGGAGCCGCCGCACGGCGACGACAGCCGCGGGTGGCTCCCCTTCGTGCCTGCAGACGGCGAGGGGGCCGGCGACGGTGGGGCGCCCGAGTCGGCCTACTACCTCTCCGCCAACCGCGGGAAGCGCTCGGTGCGCCTGGACCTCAAGAGCGCCGAGGGCGCGGAGCAGCTGCGCCGGCTGTGCGCCCAGGCCGACGTGCTGGTGGAGAACTACCGTCCGGGGCTGCTGGCCCGGCTGGGTCTCGACCCGGCCGACCTGCGCGCCGCCAACCCCCGGCTGGTGACGCTCTCGATCACGGGCTTCGGCGCGGGCGGTCCCGACGGTCACCGCCCCGGCTTCGACCAGATCGTGCAGGCCGAGGCCGGCCTGATGGGGCTCACCGGTCCCGCCGACGGCGAGGCCACGCGCGTGGGCCTGCCCATCAGCGACCTGCTGGCCGGCATGTTCGGCGCCGTCGGCGTGATGTCGGCGCTGCACGAGCGCGAGGCCACCGGCGTCGGCCGGGCCGTGGAGACCAGCCTGCTGGCCGCGGTCACCGCGGTGCACGCCTTCCAGGGCGCCGGCTGGCTCAGCGCCGGGGCCGAGCCGCGGCGCACCGGCAACCGGCACCCGTCGATCGCGCCGTACGGCACCTTCCGCTGCGCCGACGCCGCGCTCGTCATCGCGGTGGGCTCGGAGGCGCTGTGGCGCCGCTTCGCCCCGCTGGTCGGCATCGATCCTGCCCGCCCCGACGTCGCGACCAACCGCGACCGGGTCGCGGGGGTCGACGCGCTGCAGGCGGAGATCGACGCGCTGCTCGCGGACCGCAAGGCCGACGACGTGCTCGCCGAGCTGGTGGCGGCGGGCGTGCCCGCCGGCCGGATCCGCAGCGTGCCCGAGGTCTACGCCTGGGAGCAGGTCCGCCACCTCGGTCTCGTGCACACGCTGGCGCACCCCACGCGTGGCGAGGTGAGCGTGCCCGGCGGGGCGCTGCGCTACGACGGCGCCACCGCGGCCGCCGACGTCGCCCCGCCGCTGCTCGGGGAGCATGACAACCTGGACTGGGAGGCGCCCTGGCTGGACCAGGCGCGAGTCGAGCACACCGAGGGAGCGGGATGAGCGCGACGTACGCCGTCATCGGGGGCGGCATCGTCGGGGCGGCGATCGCCCGACGGATCCAGGAGGTCGACGCCTCCGCCCACGTGACGATCTGGGAGAAGGAGGAGCAGCTCGCCGCCCACCAGACCGGCCGCAACTCCGGCGTGGTGCACGCCGGGCTCTACTACCTGCCCGGCTCGCTGAAGGCGACGCTGTGCCGCCGCGGCGTGGGGATGCTCAAGGACTTCTGCGCCGAGCACGACATCGCCTACGACGAGTGCGGCAAGGTGCTCGTCGCCCTCGACGAGGTGGAGGAGGGCCGCCTCGGCGACATCGAGAGCCGGGCCCGGGCCAACGGCGTGCCCGGCATCCGACGCATCGACGCCGCCGAGCTGCGCGAGCTCGAGCCGCACGTGCGGGGCGTCGCCGGCCTGCACTCCCCCACGACAGCGATCGTCGACTACCCCGGCGTCACCCGCCGGCTCGCCGCCCTGGTGCAGGAGCACGGCGGCGAGGTGCGTCTCGGCCACGAGCTGGTCGGCTTGCGCGACGCCGGGGCCCAGGTGCACCTCGAGGGCCGGACGACCGCGGGCGAGCCGGTGCGCGCCAGCTACGACCACGTGGTGCTCTGCACCGGCCTGTGGGCCGACCACACCGCCGCGCTCGCCGGCGACGCCGCCGCCCCGAAGGTCGTGCCCTTCCGCGGCGAGTACTGGCTGCTGCGCCCCGAGCGCCGCTCGCTGGTCAACGGCCTGGTCTACCCCGTGCCCGACCC
>JBQGFI010000001.1:0-3919 GCA_052040065.1 Marmoricola sp. | reverse complement strand
GTGGTGACCCGGCACGCCGCCGCCAGCCCGGAGAGCCGGTCGGAGGCCGCGCACCGGCGCGCCGGCACCGCTCCCTTGCGGTACGTCGCCCCCTGCCGCACCCCGCGCACGCGCACGGTCGGCTCGGTCCGGTCGATCCTGTCCACGAGGCTGCCGCGCGCCACGTTGCCGGCGGCGTCCTGGACGGGCGCGGAGCGGACCGTGTGCCGGCCCTGGGCGCGCAGCACGGTGTCCGCGACCGTCGGGGCGACGCCGGAGTCGTCGGTGGCGCGCCACCGCACCCGTACCGGCCCGCGGTGCCACCCGTGGCGGTTGGCCCTCGCGGTCGTCGTGCCGGTGACCACCGGCGCGGTGGTGTCGCGCACGACGGACTGGGCACGCCGGAGCGAGCCGGAGTCCACCTCGAGGACCAGGGCCGCACCGGGCGCGGACAGCGAGACGGCGTCGGCGGAAGGTGGTCCGGGGCTCACCTGATCGTTGGCCCAGCACTGCCACCCCGAGCCGACGGGCATGCCGGCGACGACCTCCTGGCCAGACGTCCGGAGCCGCGCACCTGCCTGATCGACCTCCTGACCGCTCGGCCTGCGGCAGTGCCACCAACCGTCGAAGGCCACCGCCTGTCCGGTGCCGTCGACGAACTGCCACCGCACGGGCGCCCAGTCGATGTCGAGTCGCCAGGTGTTGCCCGTGACAGCCCGACCGAAGGTCCACGTGTTGGCGTAGGCGACGTCGTTGCCGACGCTGACGACCGTGTCGTAGGAGCCTGGTGCCGTTGCGGGACCTCGCCAGAGCTTCCCGACCGCGTCGTACTCGACCGCGCCCATGGGCGCACCACCGGCCTCGACCCCCTTGACGTAGCTGTTGTCGGTCGTCAGGGCTCCGTACGGCCAGTTACCGAGGTGCACCGTGTGCGTGACCTGCGGCTCGGCGGCCGCGGCCGGTGCGGCCGACAGGCCGGTGGCGACGAGGGCTCCCACGAGCAGCCCCCCAAGGATCGTGCGCACGCGCATGACGCTTCCCCCGTTCTACGTGCTGGGGGGAACGTAGGCGGCGTCCGACCCGGGCGCCACCGGCCGGCTCGCCCGGTCTAGGGCGGCTCGCACCGAGGTGTCCTAGATTGCGGCCATGATCGACCGCGCCCGCCTGTCCGAGCTGCGCGCCGCCGAGGAGCGCCGCTTCGTCGAGACCCACCCGCGCTCCGGTGAGCTGTCCGCGCGCGCCGACGGGGCCCTGCTCGCGGGGGTGCCGATGCCGTGGATGACCCGGTGGCCCGGGGCGTTCCCCGTCTTCTGCGACAGCGCCGAGGGCGCTCGCCTCGTCGACGTCGACGGGCTCGAGTACGTCGACCTGTGCCTGGGCGACACCGGGGCCATGACGGGGCACGCGCTGCCGCAGGTGCGGGAGGCGCTGCTGCGGCAGGCCGAGCGCGGCATCACCACCATGCTGCCCTCCCCCGACGCCGTCTGGGTCGGCGAGGAGCTCGCCCGGCGCTTCGGGCTGCCCCGCTGGCAGCTGGCGATGTCGGCCACCGACGCCAACCGCTTCGTGCTGCGCTTCGCCCGGCACCTGACCGGGCGGCCGCGGATCGCGGTCATGGACTGGTGCTACCACGGCACCGTCGACGAGACGCTGGCCGTGCTCGAGGACGGCCACGTGGTGCCGCGACCCGGTGCCCTCGGGCCCCAGGTCGACGTGGCGGTGACGACCGCCGTGGTGCCCTTCAACGACCTCGACGCGCTCGACCGCCGGCTCGCCGAGGGCGACGTGGCGTGCCTGCTGATGGAGCCGGCGCTGACCAACATCGGCATCGTGCTGCCCGAGGACGGCTACCTCGCCGGCGTCCGCGAGGTCACGCGGCGCCACGACGTGCTGCTGGTCATCGACGAGACGCACACCCTGTGCGCCGGGCCCGGCGGGGCCACCCGGGCGTGGGACCTCGAGCCCGACCTCCTCGTGGTGGGCAAGCCGATCGCGGGCGGCATCGCCGCCGCGGCGTACGGCATGAGCCAGGAGGTGGCCGACCGGCTCTCCGGGCCGATGCTGGGCCACGAGATCGACGTGGCGGGTGTCGGCGGCACCCTGACCGCCAACGCGCTCGCCGTCGCGGCCATCCGCGCCACGCTGTCGACCTGCCTGCGCGATCAGGACTTCGCCCGGGCGGTGCCGCTCGCCCAGCGCTTCACCGAGGGGGTCGAGGAGGTGATCGCGCGCCACGGGCTGCCGTGGCACGTGCAGCGCCTGGGCTGCCGGGCCGAGTACTGGTTCTGCCCGCCTCCGCGCGACGGCGCGGCGGCCGCCGCCGCGGTCGACGAGGACCTCGAGGGCTTCCTGCACCTGTGGTCGCTCAACCGCGGCGTGCTGCTCACGCCCTTCCACAACATGGCGCTCTTCAGCCCGCTGCACACCGAGGCCGACGTCGACCGCCACACCGAGGTCTTCGGCGAGGCGGTCGCCGCGCTGGTCGGCTGAGGCCTCGGCCGCTCAGGCGACGCGGCCGACCTCCAGGGGCGCCTTCGCCGGCCTGGCCTTGTCCGCGCGCGGGGTGATCGCCGCGTCGCGCCGCCCGAGGTCGGCCAGGCGGCGCAGCCACGCCTCGCGCCGCTCGTCGCTGCTGCCGTGCACCGGCCCGATGCGCGTGGTGCGCACCGGTCGGAGCCCGCAGAAGCGCAGCGTGCTGCGCACCAGCTGCCGCACGGCGCTGTCGCCCATCAGCAGGCGCAGCCACCACCCGGGCGAGTCGGTCGTGATGACCACGCGCGCGCTGCGACCACCGAGCAGGCCGTGCGGCATCCCCCGCTCGTCGTAGTAGTAGGCCCAGCGGGTCACCAGGCTGCGGTCGAGGAAGCCCTTGAGCAGGGCGGTGACCGAGCCCCACCACACCGGGCTGACCACGACCACGTGGTCGGCGTCGACGAGCGCGTGCTGGGCCCGCACCAGGTCGGGCTCGAGCGGCTGGTGGCCGTCGCGGGTCACCCGCAGGTGCGGGTCGAAGTCGAGGTCGCGCAGGGCGAGCAGCTCCACCTCGGCGCCCGTGGCGGCGGCGCCCTCGGCGTAGCTGCGGCTCAGGGCGGCGCACAGCGAGGTGTCGCTGGGGTGGCCGTCGAGGACGAGGATCCGGGTCATGGCGTGCTCCTTGGTCTTGTCACTGTCAAGATCGATACGACACCAGGTTCCGGTACGATCTTTCACGTGTCAAGATCCGAAGGTCACTACCACCACGGCGACCGGCGCCGCGCGCTCGTCGACGCCGCCGTGGCGATGGTCGAGGACCAGCACCCCTCGCGGCTCAGCCTGCGTGGCGTGGCGCGGGCGGCCGGCGTCAGCCACGCGGCGCCGTACCACCACTTCGAGGACCGGGGAGACCTGCTCAAGGCGGTCGGCGACCAGTGCATGCAGGAGTTCCTCGACGCCCAGGAGGCCGCGGTCGCCGTCCACGACGACCCCGCGGAGCGCCTGGTCGCCCTCGGCGAGGCCTACGTCGGGTACGCCGCCCGGCGCCCGCACGCCTTCGCGCTGATCTACGACCCCGAGCTGTGCCCGCCCGCGACGCCGGGGCCCGTGCGCGGACCGCTGATCGCACGCAACGAGGAGCTGCTCGCCGAGTGCGTCGCGGCGTACCTGGCCGCGCGCGGGCGCTCCCCCGACCTGGTGGCGCCGACGGCGACGGCGATGTGGGGCACGGTGCACGGCCTGGCCGCACTGGTCGGCGAGGGACACCTCGCCCTGGACGCCGTGCCCGGGGCGCTGCGCGCACTGGTGTCGTAGGGGCGGAGGGTCTCGAGACGGTCGCTGCGCGACCTCCTCGACCACCCGGGGGGCGTGCGCGACCCCCTCGACCACCCGAGGGGCGTGCGCGACCCCCTCGACCACCCGAGGGGCGTGCGCGACACCCTCGACCACCCGAGGGGCGTGCGCGACC